>JALZWJ010000251.1 GCA_023300065.1 Akkermansiaceae bacterium | reverse complement strand
TGGCTTACATCGTCATGCCGCCATCGACGGCGAGGACTTGGCCGGTGATGTAGCGAGCGTCGGCGCTGGCGAGGAAGAGAGTGGCATTGGCGATGTCTGCCACCTGACCAAAGTCGGCGAGGGGGACTTTCGCGATGATGCCAGCTTTGAGCTCGTCAGAGAGTTCATCCGTCATGTCGGTCGTGATGAAGCCGGGGGCGATTGCGTTGCAGGTGACTTTGCGGCCTGCAAGTTCCCTCGCGATTGATTTTGTCAGTCCGATGAGGCCCGCTTTAGAGGCCGCGTAGTTGGCTTGTCCTGCATTGCCGATGAGGCCGATGACGGAGGAGATATTGATGATGCGTGGATCTGTCCCTTTCATGAGTGGGCGCTGAAGGGCTTTCACGAGGTTGAAGGCGCCCTTGAGGTTGGTGTCTAGGACGGTGTCCCAGTCCTCAGACTTCATGCGCATGATGAGGCCATCACGGGTCACGCCGGCATTGTTGACGAGGATGTCGATGCCGCCGAGGTCGGCCACGATTGTTTTACCGATTTCTTGAACGGAGTCATAGTCTGAAACGTCCATTGCATAAGAGAGGGCCGAGTCAGGGTAGAGGGCGTTGATTTCTTTGGCGGCAGCACCGCAACTCGTGGGGTTGCGCGAGATGAGGGCGACCTTGGCACCTTCTTTTGCAAAGGAGCGAGCGATGGCGAGACCGATTCCTCGGCCTGCTCCAGTGACGACAACACGTTTTCCTGAAAACTTGGACATGTGCGGAGGTTGGAGAGGATTTGGGGAATTTGAAATCACGAAGTGGGAATTTTGAATCGCGATGGGAAGATTTTTGGACTACACCTCAATCCGTGATGCAGTGTCCTTATTGTCAGAGTTCTCTCAAGGAAGCCGAGCTTGAATGTCCCTCCTGTGGGATTGATGGTGAGAAGCTGACGCGAATCATGGGGCCGATGCCGGTGATTTTTGGCGGAGTTTCCCAGAGTGGCTCTAAATTAAGTGCACGTGAGGTGAAAAAGCTCACCAAGGTGATCCAAAAATTTCAAAGGCTCTTCCCTCAAAGTCGGCTTCATTTACTCGTGCGTAGTTTCCCCCAGGAGATGGAGTTCAAGGTGATTCTGTTTTGGGTCTTTAACCAAGCGGGGCTTTCTTCTCAGGGAAGTAAAGGCGGGCAGAACCGCGATGTGGTCTTAATGATCGATCCCAGCCGTTCTAAGGCGGGTTTGATTGTCGGGTATGGACTGGAGCCACTTCTATCGCAGGAGTCACTGGACGGCGTCGTTTCAAGTGGGCAGGGGGCTTTAGGAAATGGGGAGTTTGCCGTCGCGTTTGAGGCAATGGTGAAGGTCCTCACAGAGCGGATGCGTGAGGCCAGTCAGGGTCTACCTGAAGCGGTGGGATTGTTAGCAAAGGCCGCAGCGGATGCCGGCGAGGATTACTAACTCCTAGATTTCTTGTAGGAGACGGTCGAGATGCGTAGTGGTGTGCGCGGCACTCAGCGTGATGCGGAGTCTTGCCGTGCCACGTGGCACGGTGGGGTAGCGGATGGCGGGGATGAGGAGGCCTTTCTCTAAAAGGGCCTCAGATACAGCGATGGCATCGGCATTTTCCCCGATGATTCTCGGCACGATCGGGGTGGGGGATTCGAGGCGCGAACAATGAGCTAAGAGTCTGCTACGGAGTTCCATTCCTTCCTGTGACGAGAGGAGGCTGAGTGCTGCTAAGTTAGCCGCAACCTGCGCGGGTGGCGGAGCGGTGGAGTAGATGAAGGAGCGGGCTTTGTTAATGAGGAGGTCGATCCATTCACGAGAGGCGGCGAGGTAGCCACCGGCTGAGCCGAGCGCTTTACCAAAGGTGCCCATTTGGAAATCGACTCTTGCTTGCAGTCCCAGTTCCTCTGCAAGGCCCTGGCCGGTAGGTCCTAGCACCCCGATTGCGTGGGCTTCATCGAGGAGGAGGAGGGCTCCTGTTTTTTCTTTTAGCTTTATGATTTCTGCGAGGGGGCAGAGATCGCCATCCATTGAGAAGACGGATTCTGTAATGATTAACGTACGGCCTTTGCTAGAGTTCAGGAGTTTTTCGAGCTTGGTGAGGTCATTGTGGGGGAAGACGCGAAGGGTGGCCCCAGAGAGGCGGGCGGCATCGATGAGGCAGGCGTGTGCCAGTTTATCGAGGACGATGGTGTCGTCTTTTCCCACGAGGGCGGGGATGGTTCCCATCGCAGTGGCGTAGCCATTCGCGAAGGTAAGAGCGGCCTCGGTTTTTTTCCCGTGTGCGATGTGTTCTTCAAGCTCGTGAAAGAGGGTCAGTGATCCACAGACGAGGCGGGAGGATGCGGCCCCAGTGCCATGATCGGTTAGGGCTTTTGTAGCGGCCTCGATGAGGGCAGGGTGCCTTGAGAGGCCGAGGTAGTCGTTCGAGGAAAAGTTCAGAAGCTCGCGCCCCCCAAGATTGACGAAGGGGAGGTGACTTGGGCCGAGGGGGCGGAGGGACCGAAGCAGGCCGTCTTCGGCAAGCTGGGAGAGTTCATCGGTCGGGATTTGCATGGGAATGATGGTGAGATTAGGGAATGGCTCTGTGGATTCAGAGCATAAAAAAACCCGGGCCTGTGAAGGCACCGGGTTTTTTGAAAAGGAGAAACCTTTAAGCCGTGATTGGCTGCATGGCGCCCATGGCGTCACGGAGGTAGATGCCGATTTCTTCGACGTCGTGCTCACGGATGATCTCGTTGACTTGAACGAGGGTCTGGTTGTCGACGCTGGTGTCGCATTCGCCGAGGCCTTTGCCAATGACGCGGGTATCGATGCTGCCCATGAAGTCTTGGAGAAGC
>JALZWJ010000250.1 GCA_023300065.1 Akkermansiaceae bacterium | reverse complement strand
CCACCCCCACCCGCACCCATCTCTCGGACCTAGAGCCCAGCCCCGGCCCCTTAGGTGGTCTCCAAGCCGCCTTCCACCACGACCCCCATTCAGATTGGCTCGTCATCGCTTGCGATCTCCCCCTCATCCAGAAAGAGGACTTACAAGCCCTCGTGAATCACCATGAACCAACTCATGATGCCACCTGCTTTTTAAACCCGCTCGATAATCACCCAGAGCCACTCTGCGCGCTCTACTCCCCCTCTACCTCCCCAAAACTCAATGCCCTGATTGAGAAAAACCAACGCTGCGCCCGCCGCTTCCTAACCTCACTAAACCGGACCGACCTCACCCCTTCTCACCCGCAAGCCTTGCTAAACCTCAACCGCCCAGAACACCTCACCGAGCTCGAGCTCCAACACCAACACGGCGCTATGGAAAAACAAATCACCGTCGAATACTTCGCCAAACTTAGCCAAGAATCTGGCACCGAGTCAGAGACCCTTCGTACTTCCGCCGCCACCCTCGCTGGCCTCTGGGAAGAAGTCCGCCTAAAGCACCACTTCACGCTAGACCTCCCTCACATCAAACCCGCGGTGGACAATGAATTCGCCGACTGGACCACGCCCCTAACAGAGGGCCAAACCATCGCCTTTATGCCACCCTTTGCCGGAGGTTAATCACACCATGTTTCAAATCAAAAATTCCCCGCTCGATGTCGCCGCACTCCGTGCCGAAATGCAGGACCCCACTTGCGGCGCGCTCGTCGTATTCGAGGGCCTAGTCCGCAACCACCACGAGGGCCGCGATGTCAGCCAGCTCCACTACACCAACCACCCCATCCTCGCACAAAAAGAAGGAGAACTCATCCTCGCCGAAACAATGGAGAAATTCCCCATCACCGGCGCCCTCGCCATCCACCGAGTCGGCACCCTCGCCATCGGTGAATGTGCCGTCATCACCATCACCACCTCACCTCACCGGGAAGCCGCGTTTGAGGCCAACCGCTTCCTCATCGACTCCATCAAGGCACGAGTTCCCATCTGGAAACAAGAAACCTACGCCACCGGCGAAATAGAGTGGACCAGCCCCTGCCCGAACTGCGGACCTGTCCCTCAATCCACAAATTCCCACCTCCCGTAGTGACTCCAAGCCCATTCTCTGAATAGGATGCTGCCCGCGATGAAAACCCCTTTTCTTAGCTTCACCAATGCCGGCATCATCGCCGTCATTCTGGGGCTTGTCTTCATGGGGCTTAGCTCACATCACTCCAACCAGAATGATGAATTCCTAGAACGCGGCCTCCTCCGCACCGGCCGCGTCATCAGCCAACAAGACCCCCGTGACCCCGCGAGTCAGCACTCTGGCTACCTCCTCCGCGTCATCACCAACATCTCCCCCAACGTCTCCGAAAGTGACATTCAAATCATCGAGGTCGAAGTCACGGGCAAGGAATTTAAAAAAGCCACCGTAGGTGTGCAGCTTAAGCTCATCTTGATTCCTGATCACCCCCCCCGCGCCCGTCTCGCTGGCTCCGCAAAACGGAAGACCCACCGTATCGGTTACGCCGCCGCC
The DNA here is from genome assembly GCA_023300065.1 of Akkermansiaceae bacterium. Lineage (GTDB taxonomy): Bacteria > Verrucomicrobiota > Verrucomicrobiia > Verrucomicrobiales > Akkermansiaceae > SW10. The sequence goes on along the minus strand of JALZWJ010000250.1, from coordinate 9,819 downwards.
TCACTCTGCATTTTCCTCGGTCTCCTCCTCCTCTGGCTAGATTGGCACCCCCTTGCAGACCAGCCTCAATCCTCTCCTTCCTCCCAACAAGACAATGAAGAAGAGGAGGAAGAAACCACAGAAGTCACCGCCTCTCTCGCCCGGTCAAACACCATGGAGATGCAGCTCATCAAAGACCCCGTCCTATACGATGGCCCTTTTGAATTTTCATACAGTGCCGAAAAAACCAAAGTAGAACTCAAGGACGGCACCATCATCCACGTCTCCCAATACCGGCCCATCGCCGATCTCCCCAAGGTCCTCGCAGACCCAGACCTCCTCCACGTCCTCCGCAATGCCCAGAATCCCTGGAACCTTCTCCCAACCATCAAGACCGGGCGATTTGCCCTCTCCCACCTTCTTAAAGAAAAGCACGTCACCCAAGCTGACCAATTCTTCATCAACGGCTCCTACCTCGGCCTTCTTAATCGGGACGAAGTGAGTAATGGCATCTGGCGCTCCATCGTCCGCGGGATTTGGAAAATCACCCCCCTCAGCCGCGCCATGGCGGACTTGACCTCCGGCAACCCAGACCTCGCCCGTCAAGCCGCCTTTGACCTCCTAAACCATCCAGACCTCTACGTCGTGGCCAGCCTCGCCCCCGGCCTCCCTGCGATTCGCGAAGCCGTAAAAAACACCCCACGCACCGGAGCCCCTGCCGATGACCGCCGCTTCATCACCCGCGCCGCCGACATCATCGACTCCCTCGCCAACGGCCACTGCTACTGCCAAGTCTACGCCAAGACCTCTGACCCACCTCACATCCTCATTAAAAAAGGAAAATTCACCCTCCTAGATGAACAAAATCCTACCGAGAAAAAGACCCTCGTCACCTGCTGCCACTGCAAAAAAGGATACACCATCTCAGAACGCCTTGAGAACTCCCTTCCCTACTACGCCTGGGAAATACGAAAAGAATCCATCCCCGATCAGACCGAACCTCCCTCACCATGATCCGCATCCCCGCTCCCCAGAAGTTTTAACACAGATTTATGAGGATTCCGGAAAGTTCATGAAGACTTCCCAGCCCCTCAACCTTTAGTGTCTTTCGCGTATTTCGCGGTTCAACCCCCCCTCAACCAAGACGGCGTGCCCCTCAACCAAGATTCGTGTCAATTCGTGAAGATTCGTGGTTAAAAAATCCCCCAACCAAGCCCCCTCTGCCCAACCAAAGCTTCACAATTCCCTTTCCATTCCAGAAGGCCTAAACTCCCACCACGATGACCGACCTCATCCTCAACGAAGAAATCCACCAACGCGTCATCGTGGACATGCTTCCCCGCGCGCAGAAATTTCTCTGGATCGTCACCGCTGATATCAAAGACCTGCACGTGAAAAAAGGCCGCCGCTTTGTCCCCCTTCTCGAGGTCCTCTCAGACCTCATTAACGAGGGCATCGCCGTCCGCCTCTTCCATGCCAAGGAACCCGGCCCGCGCTTTCGGGAGGACTTTGACCGCTACCCCGCCCTGATCGAGAGCGACCTCTTCGAGCGCATCCTCTGCCCCCGTATCCACACCAAGGCCGTCATCATCGATGGCCGCGAGGCCTTCATCGGCTCCGCAAATCTCACTGGCGCGGGTATCGGCGCGAAGGGCCCCCTGAAGCGGAACTTCGAGGCCGGCTTCATCACCGACGAACAAAAGCACCTCGCACCACTCATGGAATGGGTCGATGCTCTCTACCTTGGCGACTTCTGCCTCAAGTGCAAACGCCGCGCCTACTGCCCGGACCCGATTGCCTAGACCGCCTAGATTGCCTAGACTGACAAATCTCGGCCCACCTTAACGGCGGATGCCCTGCGACCCCGGATACCACGCCGGCAAGACCGATGGCTCTTGGTCAAAGATCGCCAACGTCGTGGCCGACAGATGTTTCTGATTCACAATGATCACGTAGACATGCTCCGTGAACCAATCGTCCTGAAGCGTCCACTGCCCCTTCCTCCCCTTAGCATCTCCCCAGCTATTTTCTACCAACCACTTCTGCGCCTTACCGTCTTTCAAGTCCACCCCCATCAGCACCATCGCATGGTTCGAGGCCCCAGCCCCAAAGCGCGAGCGCTCCGCCTTTGTTAAGCTCAGCTCCAGATCAAAGAGAGTCTCATAATCATACAGATCCACCGCCATCAGACCGTGCTCTGTCGATTCATCAAAACCCATGTTTACCGCGAACCACATCGGCTCGTTCGCCAAGACTGATTTCACGCCGATCTCCTTCATCTCCTCCATCCCGATGTTGGCAAAATTCATGTTCTTCGTCCCCGCCATATTGCGGGCCCGATCAAAGCGGTAGTGCGCGCCCAGCTTCTGACTCGGGTCATTATAGAGACACACGAACTCTCCCAAATCCACTCCCACCAAATCACGGTAAAAAGTCTGTGGTGTGAATTTCTTCAGGGCAGATAGCTTCTCCTCCACACCCGTTCCATCCGCATCCTTCTCTGGCTTTGTCTTATGACGCCACTCAAATTCCACGGGTGGCACTCCGAGATTAATCACCAAATAACGGTACACATCCCGCAAGCCCGCCTCCTTTAACTCACGGAGTTTATCCACCGTGGCGCCCTCCTCCGCTGCCGCCAACAGACCCGTAGCCTGCGCTCGTAATAGGCGACCTAGTACGAGGTTCATCGTAGCTGTATTCTCACTACTATGCGTCTCAGGCATCACGGTCGCTGGGACCACTCCATACTTCGCGATCAACCCCGTCACATAGTTCCACCACCCGCCATCTCCCACGAGGCCGTCATTCACCAACAACCACTCCCGGTCGAGGCGGTCCGCATTGCGTAGCTCGATGATATCCTCCAAGTAGAGGTTAGACTTCTCCATCTTATCCCAGAACTGGAGATAAGAGGTCGAAAACTCAAACCCATCCAGCCCCTGCTCCCGGATCACCTTTGCCCGCATCACATTCAGACCCGCAAACATCCAGCAACGTCCTGAAGCCTTCTGATTCGTCACCCCCTTTGTCTTAACCTTATGGCTAAAATGCCCATCCTCACCCGCCACCACTTTGCGGTTCAGGGCGAGCTGATTGATCGCGGTATTCGTCACCGCATTATGCCGTGCCAAATCACCCGCATCCATCGAGTAACCTTCACGGAGATTAGAAAGAAGGTCTGGCGACAATGCCCCATTAGATTCAGCGAGAGAAGTCATAGGAAAAATAAAAGAGGCGATCGCGATCGCAGAAAAATTACAGCTCATGATCGTCATTAAAACGAAATAGATAAACAAACGAGATTTGAAAAGCACCGAAAAAAATGACCCGCCCCACCCTCTCCTTCAGCAGAAGCCTCCTGATCATTTCCATCAAGGGCGATCAAGGGCGAGCTGGCTAAGGATGAGAGAGTCATCTCCTTTTCTTTATGGAGGATTTTCAATCCACAAAACGGACAGAGAAAGCTGAGCTTGATTGATGTTAGGCTTGTGAAGGTTCGGCAAAACTCCTTCTGATCCCAAGTAGGGTTTCAAAAGAGCAGAATATCGGAGCGATTTCTTGAAATGGCAAGGTATGATGAGGCTGGGCTCTAAAGCTCACAACTGAGAAAAACACGCGGCCATTTTAAGAAAGCGCCCAGCTCCCCCCTTTACTCGAACTCCTGATAAGCGGGACCAAGACGATCTGTCTCGATGCGATCGATCCACTCCTGAGCCTCATAATAGCGCGGAGACGATTCCTTAATCCGCCGAGCCCGCTCCACCGCTTTACCAGGAAACCCCTGCTCATAGAAAAACTGAGCCTGATAAAGATTCTTATCATCAAATTCCTCCTTCTGCCCAGTAGTGGAACAAGAAAGGCCGAAAAATGCCATCAGAGGAAAAAGAGTGAAACGAAAAATGCCCTTCATAGTGAGAGCCGTAGCTTCGCCAGAAAATGGCAAAACGAAAAGACTGAACTACAAAGACTAGCAACCCGCTTCAAGCAGAGCGTGAAGTTTCAAGATCTCAGTTCGCCGCACCTCATAAGGAGCCCCGAACCAAGTCCTAATCCATCTCCTCCTAACTGAGGTCCACCTACTTGATCTCCTGCCGCTTGCCATTGGCGTCCACCATCGTGACCGCTCCTCCAGTCATGTCGGCAATCGTCTTCAGACCTTTCAGCGCCTTCGGCTCCATCAAGGAGACACAATTAATCACTACGCCCATCTTCTTAGCCCGGGACCCGATCTCTTTGGCCCATGCATCCGCCCCGCCTGCAACCCCATCTGTCATAAAGTAAATTAGTTGTGGTGCCGGATCCATATCGAGAGCCATATTCAGCGGGATGTTCCAGACCGTTCCACCGCTGAGAGGGGTTTTGTTCACCACCTTAGTGAGGCGCACCACCTCGTCTTCCGTGACCGTTAACCAAGGAACCTTTTGCTTCACCCCATCATGCAACCAGGATCCGTGACTTCCCGGCCTCTTAAATTTATAGGTCTTCCCATCCTGTCCATTAACCGTCCCCTTCTTATCGACCGTGTCACCAGCGACCCATGCAGGCCCTGAGAAAAAGATCATCCCGAGTTGTAAGCCAGGATGCATCAGACTGATCGACTCACTCAGTTCAGTTCGCATTAATCGGTGACGATTCTGCCCTCTCATCGATGCTGAAAAATCGATCACATAAGCCACGCGCTCTGCACTCGAGGTCTGGCCAAAAAAGGTCGACCCGCCGCCACTCCCAAAGCCCTCACCACTATCCCAGCCTGAACCAAAATCATCACCCACCCCAATGTCTAACGAGGTCTCCTCAATATTAATTTCAGGAACTGGAATGGACGTCGGCGACTGAGTGTTTGCTACCACCACTCGTGACATCGCCTGGCTAGGAGCCGCCGGCTTACGCGCCACCTCCGTCTTCACCTTAGGTTTCGTCACCCTCTGCTCAGCATCCACCTGCCCCGCATAAGCCACGATCTGTGGCTTTTCCTCAGATCCCACCGCAAAGAGAATGATCGCAAGGATCAAACCCATTAAGAGCATCAAAAGAAGTGCTACGATCAAGCTTACCAGCGTCGCAGTTCTCTGCTGCTTTCGGAGAGTTCTGCGGGCATCTAGGGCTCCGACTGATTTCAACGTGCTCATTGTGCCTATGATAACGTAACAAAGACCATCCGTCTTTGATTTATTTTCGCAAATTATGCGCAGCACTGACTTCAAGCCAACGCCCCCCCTCACACACAGAGTTTTTTCAACCAATCCCCAACCTGTTTCAGATGATCAGGCTGCTGCGTCAATGCCGCAAAAGTAATCCCTCCCTCCAATGCCAAGAAGCTTGAGAGCGCCGTCTCCTGCACCTCCAGCCGCTACCAAGCAGGGCACTGATTCCCTAACGCCCCCTCTAGCCACTTGATGTTCTTCCTCGGGAACCCCACCAAAGCCTCACGGATTACCTCACGGATTACCTCACGGATTACCTCACGGATTACCTCAGGGATTACCTCAGGGATTACCTCAGGGATTACCTCAGGGAGACGGCCGCTCGCACCTTCCCTACCGCCTCTACTGCGGCTGGCAAAAAAAGCTCATTCAGAGCTGGGTGAATATAAATGACTTCTAGTAATTCTCTTACATCGTTCTTTAAATGCATCAACATCAGCACTTGGTGCAGAACCGTAGATGCCTCTGGGCCGATCAAATGGCACCCTAAGATCGAGTAATCATCAGGAGAGACCAAGAGCTTCGTCCGTGGGTAATCGACCCTCGTGGACATTGCACGCGCACTGGCCAACCAATCCGAAACCACACTGACGTACGGGATCTCCTTGGCCACCAATTCCTCCTCCGTGTGCCCCACACTCGCCACCTCGGGGTGAGTAAAGACCGCATGGGCGATGTGACGCTCATCAATCGGCCCTTCCCCTCCCTTCAAAAGTTTTTCGCGAAGGTATTGCACCTCATAAGACGCCGCATGTTGCAGCATATAACGTCCATTGATATCTCCCACCGCGTAAATCCCCGGCACGCTCGTTTCCAAGGAATCATTCACCGGGACGAAGCCCCGTGGGTTTGCCACCAGGCCGGTCTTCTCAAGATCGAGACACTCTGAATTCGCCTTGCGCCCGATCGCAAAAAGAACGCGCTCAGCTTGGTAAACCTCCTCACCATCCCCCACTTTAAAGGTCGCAGTGAACCCCTGCCCATCATGGCTAAGATTCACCAGCGAGGCTCCCATGTGAGTCTTCACTTCCCTGGAAAATTCCTTCGCAAACACCGCTTCGATGTCCCCATCCGCGCGACCCAATAATTTTTGGCCTCGTGCAAAGATCCGTGTCTCGACCCCGATCCCGGCAAAGAACGCCGCCATCTCGGTCCCAATAAATCCACTCCCGATCACCAGCAAACTCTTAGGAGGAGTCCCTTTTAACGGAAAAAGATCATCACTCGTCCAAACCGGTAAATCCGCATAAGGCGGAGGAGACGGCCGCGACCCCGTAGCAATGACGATGTCTTCCCCCTCTAAGGTCCGGCCCGCCACCTCGATTTTCTTTGGCCCTACAAAACGACCTTCCCCACGAATCAAAATCACTCCTGACTTTTCAACTCGGCCCTCATAACGGCTATCCACGCCATCGACCCAATCATTCACACTCCCGAAGACGCGCTCCACATCCACTCCCCTGAAATCCGCATCAATGAAATGCCGATCCGCATGGCGGACATGACGGGCCGCTTCCGCGAAACCAATCAACAACTTAGAAGGAACACAGCCACGGTTCGGGCAAGCCCCGCCGAGACGGTCTCGCTCGATCAATGCCACTTTTTTACCCGCCTTCGCCGCCGCGATTGCCAGAGTCGAGGCACGTCCGCCCCCTAGAATGATTAAGTCGTAATGTTCGCTCATAAATTCAGAATGATTTGCAGTATAAAAGAGGCCTAAAAGATTCGCTTAAGAAAAGAACCGCATCTCATCCTACCCCTCAAAGGCACCCGCCACTGCCTGAGCCACCAAGGGAGCCACAGCGCGATTCAGCGGACTCGGAAGAATTTCATCCACCGAGAGATTCTCCACCGCGCCAGCCAAAGCATAAGCCGCCGCAATTTTCATCTTCTCCGTGATCCGGGTCGCACCCACATCTAGCGCACCACGGAAAATCCCGGGGAACGCGAGGACATTATTAATCTGGTTCGGGAAATCACTCCGGCCCGTCCCCACCACAGCCGCTCCAGCCTCCTTGGCCAGATCCGGCATGATCTCTGGCTCGGGATTTGCCATCGCAAAAATGATGGGATCCTTCGCCATATTACGGACATCATCTCCCGTGAGGAGATTCCCTTTACTCACTCCAATAAAAACATCCGCCCCTTTCAATACTTCACTGAGGCTGCCGGCTTGATCACTCCGATTAGAAATCGCAAGCAGGTCCTTCTTCATCAGATTCAAATCTTCCCGGCCCGCATGAATCGCGCCCTTAGAATCACACACAATCACATCTGCGACTGAGACACAGGCATCAGCCTCCTGACCGATACAGCGCAGAAGCTTCGCAATCGCAGTGCCTGCTGCGCCAGCCCCATTGATCACCACCTTCACCTCACTCAGGTCCAGATCCAGAACCCGGCAAGAATTAATCAAAGCCGCGAGCAGCACGATCGCCGTACCATGCTGATCATCATGAAAAACAGGAATCCCAAGATCCTGAAGTTGGTTTTCCACCTCAAAGCAACGGGGTGCAGAAATATCCTCTAAATTAATCCCACCGAAAACCGGAGCGATTCTCCGCACCGTCTCGATGATTTCAGCCGTGTCTTGCGTATCTAGGCAGAGCGGCCAAGCATCAATATTCGCATATTCCTTAAAAAGGAGCGCCTTGCCCTCCATCACCGGAATCGACGCTTTCGCCCCGATATTTCCTAGACCAAGAACTGCGGAGCCATCAGTCACCACCGCCACTGCATTTCCTTTTAAGGTCAACTTTGGAGTCAAAGACTGATCAGCAGCAATCGCTAAACACGGAGCCGCAACACCCGGAGTGTAGGCGAGTGATAAATCATCAGACGTTGTCACCGGCATCTTATTATGGATCCCGATTTTTCCACCAAGCTGCTCATGAATGAGCAGGCTCCGTTCTTCGATATCAGTAAGTTTCATTTTAAATAAAGTTAGAATTGAAGCTTCAGACACTAGACAACCCCGTAGGCCAACATCGCATCTGCGACCTTAATGAAACCTGCGATATTTGCGCCCTGCACATAGTTTACATAGCCATCCGGACCCGTTCCGTGCTCTACACAGCGGGAATGAATATCGACCATGATCGTTTTGAGTTTCGTATCCACCTCTTCGCGCGACCAAGAAAGGCGGAGCGCATTCTGACTCTGCTCCAGGCCAGAAACCGCAACCCCACCGGCATTCGCCGCCTTACCAGGAGCGAAATGAATCTTATGCTCGATAAAATACTGCACCGCATCTGCATCCGTAGGCATGTTCGCCCCTTCCGCAACTGCGAGTAAACCATTTGCTACCAATGCCTTCGCATCCTCTAAATGGAGCTCATTCTGAGTGGCACAGGGGAGCGCCAAATCTCCCGCGATCGTCCACGGAGTCTTCCCTTCATGGTATTCAGCGGTTGGCACATGCTTCAGGTATTCAGAAATCCGATCACGATCGACTTCCTTCATCTGCTTAATGATCGCCAATTTCTCCACCGTGATTCCTTCTGAATCATGAATGAAACCGCCAGAATCGGAGAGAGTCAGAACCGTTCCACCAAGCTCGATGACCTTTTCCGCTGCATAGATTGCGACATTCCCTGAACCCGAGATCACGACCCGCTTCCCCTTCACCGAATCAGCAATATTCTGCAGCATATTCTCTGCAAAATAAACACACCCGTACCCCGTCGCTTCCTTACGCACCAAGCTCCCCCCAAACGAGAGGCCCTTACCGGTCAACGTCCCCGTAAACTCATTTCGAAGCCGCTTATACTGACCAAAAAGGTAACTAATCTCCCGCGCTCCCACTCCGATATCTCCAGCAGGGACATCCGTGTTTTCACCAATATACTGGTGCAGCTCCGTCATCAGAGACTGACAAAAACGCATGATCTCATTATCACTCCTTCCTTTCGGATTGAAGTTAGAACCACCTTTCGCGCCCCCCATTGGCAGACCAGTCAGACTGTTTTTAAAAGTCTGCTCGAAGCCCAAGAATTTCAAAATACTCAGATTCACACTCGGGTGAAATCTCATCCCACCCTTATAAGGTCCGATCGAGTTATTAAACTGCACGCGAAAGGCGCGGTTCACCCGGATCTTACCCTCATCATCCTGCCAACTCACTCGGAAAGAAATGATCCGATCAGGCTCCGTCATTCTCTCCAAAATACGCGCTTCCCGGTACTTTGGATTCGCCTCAAGGTAAGGGAAAAGAGTCTCAGCAACCTCGTGAACCGCTTGATGGAACTCAGGCTCACCTGGGTTGCGCTTCTCAAGCCCAGACATGAAACAATCAAGGTTTTGGCAAAATGTGTCTTCGTACATAATAGTGGATGGCATTACTTTACAGCCATTAAGAAGAGGATGAAGTGAAAAGTGAAATCCACATAAATTACTCTCAACCGAAGCCCCTCTCACCTCTAATAGAGTCCAAATGAACCTCAAATCACCGTAGCTAGAGCACAAAGTCATAAGCCTCGACTCTAAAGTTCACCTCCAGCGAACCCTCCCGCCTCACCCAAAACCCAGCCCGATGGGCCGAGCTGATATCCACAAGACCTTTGGCCAAAATCCTACCCCAATCGCTTACCCCATAGCCAATCCCCCTCTACTCCAACGCCTTCCTCTTCAAATT
>JALZWJ010000249.1 GCA_023300065.1 Akkermansiaceae bacterium | reverse complement strand
GCCGCCTTCATCGACGGTTCCTTTGAGGCCTTTCATTTCGGCATTGTAGGACATCATCGCTTCGCCGTTCTTGTCGGTGCCAAGCTTTACTTGGGGGCGGCCGTCGAAGCCTTTGAGGCCGCAACCAATGCGGGTCATGCCATTGTCCGAGGTGAAAATGATGACGGTGTTTTCGAGGAGGTTCCATTCGTTCAGCTTTTCGAACATCTGTCCGACGCGGAGGTCGAAGTGCTCGATCATGCCGTAGAAGCCGGCGGCTTTTGAGTTAAAGCCGAGGTCTGCGAATTTTTTTTGGTAACTGGGTGGTGCGATGAAAGGGCTATGGGGGGCATTGGTGGAGAGGTAGGCGAAGAAGGGGGGGGCTTGGTCTTTGACCTGCTTGATCCAGCCGAGGGTGGCGTCGAAGAGGATGTCGGTGCAGTAGCCTTTGGTTTTCACAAAGGTGCCGTTGTGGCGGAAGACGGGGTCGAAATATTTGTTGTTGGGGACGTCGGCGCAGGAGCCTTTATAGGCTTGGCCGATGCCGCCAGCGCCGTGGATGAAGGATTCGTCAAAGCCTCTGATGTTGGGTTGATAAGGAGCTTCATCTCCGAGGTGCCACTTGCCAAAGTAGCCTGAGGTGTAACCGGCGGGCTTGAGGATTTGTGGGAGGGTGGTGGCCTTGAGGTTGAGGCGTTCGCGTTCGTAGATGGTGTGGGTGACGCCATTGCGGATGGAGTGCACGCCGGTCATGATGCCAGCGCGGCTGGGGGCGCAGGTGGAGCCCATCATGAAGCGGTCGAAGCGGACCGAGCTGGCGTGCATTTGATCCAAGTGGGGGGTGTGAATCCAGGGATGACCATGAGCGCCGACGGCTGGGTAGCCTTGATCATCGGTCATGATGAAGATGATGTTGGGCTGGCTGGCGGCGTTTAGGAATGCCGCGGTGACGAAGAGGAATGAGAGGATAAGCTGCATGCTAATTTATTTTGAAGGGTGGCTAGTGCGCTTTTACCGGAGTGGCGTATTGACTCGGATTTTTTTCGCCACGGGTGCGGCGGTCTTCGATCTTGGGGTGGGAGACGAGGTAGTGGTTTTGGTCAATGAGGTTGATGAAGTAGTGGGTGGTTCCTTTTGGAAGCTGAGCGGTGACGATTTTTCCTTCTGGATCGATGCTGGCTGATTGGCGGAACCATTCTTCGTATTTGTGGCCGGCATTGAGGGTGTAGATGAGGTCGGCGCGGAGGACTTTGGCTCCGTTTTCTTGGTAGCTGAGCTGGACGGTGTCGCCGCTTTGGGTGGCTTTGAGGGCGATGGGGGCTTTTTCCTTATGGGGGAGTTTCCCTTTAAAGTAGGGGTTATAGTAAGGGGTGCTAGCCTTCATCTCGGTGAGGGAGGCGTGTAGGAGATCTGCCATTTCTTTGACTTTCTCAGGCATTTGGGAGGCGAGGTTTTTTGCCTCTTCGAGGTCGACACGGGTGCCGGGGCCCTTTGCGTGGTCGTAGAGGCGGTAGAGTTCGTATGGCTCGTTCTTTTTATTTCCGAGGTGGTCGTAGTTTTTGAGGAGCTTGTAGTCGCCAATGCGGATGGAGCTTTCTAGGGCGGCGCTGTTTGGGAAGTGCCAGACCATGGTGTCGCGCGGTTTGCCGCTGGCTTCTTTGATGAGGGTGGGGTCGGTGGGGTCTTTGGTGAGGAGCTCGGTGAGGTCTAGGCCGTCTTGGACTTGTCCTTTTTTTGGTTTGGCACCGGCCCAGGAGAGGAGGGTTGGGTAGAAGTCGAGGCCGTTGACCATGACCTGAGACTGGACTCCTTGGGGAATATCTGGCCCGGTGATGATGAGGGGGACGCGGGTGCCACCTTCCATGAGGGAGATTTTCCCACGGTCCAGGGGGTAGTTATCGGTGATGATTTCACCGGGCATTTTTTCCATCCCGCCGTTATCGGAGGTGAAGATGAGGTAGGTATTTTCGCTGAGTTTGTGGCCGGGCCAGCGGGGGTCATCGGTTTTTTCAAGGTGCTGGGTGAGCTGGCCGAGGTAGTAGTCTAGCTCCTCAACCATGGCGCAGTAGAAAGGGTTTTTTTGACCGGGGATGTCCCAGCCGGTGGGCTTGCCGACGGGTTTTGCGACGCCGAGTTTTTTACAGTATTTGTCGAGGAGGCGCTCGTTACGGGTGTGGATGGGGGTGTGGACGAGCCAGGTGCAGTAGAAGAGGAAGAAGGGGTTTTCTTTCTGGCTGTTTACGAAGTCGAGGGCATCGAGGCTGTTCTGGTGAGTGGAGTAGCCATGTTCGTCTTGCCGGTAGGGGTCGTCTTTTTCTGTTGTCGAAAATCCGGTGAGGCGGTGAGGCGTCATTCTACGAGTGACGCCGAGGTTGCTTCTGGTCCAGGTGAAGCCGTGGTCTTTTGGCTGTGGGTAGGCGCGGTGGTTGATGGCGATGTGCCATTTGCCACAGTGGCCGGTGGCGTAGCCTGCATCACGGAGGGCTGAGGCGATGCTGTAGGTCTCGACAGGCATGCGGCCGCTATACCAGGGGGAGATCATGCGCCAATTCTGGCCATAGGGCGCTGGGGGTGCGCCACCGACGACGTGAGTTTTCTGGGTACGTGCACCGTGGGTGCCGCTCAAGATGGCGCAACGGGAGGGGGCGCAGGTGGGACAGGGTGAGTAGCCTTGCCAAAACTGGACTCCCTTCTTGGCGAGGGTGTCCATGTGAGGGGTTTCCATGGGGCTTTCTTCATCGAGGTCGTAGCATTTTACGTCCTGCCAGCCGAGGTCATCGGTAAGGATGATGATGATGTTAGGCTTCTCCGGGCGGTCGTCTTCCGTGGGTGCTGCGATGGAGGCTGCGCAGGAGAAGAGTCCCAAAAATGGGATGAGGACGGCTTTGCAGTTCATGGTGATTTATTAAAAAGGTCCCCTGCTACTCTGATGAGGATGGAGGGGTGTGCTTTTTAATAAACGTAAGGATGGGGCTGGGATCTTTCATCCCATGGGTGTGCCCTTTGGCTTCGATGATGACTTCGATGGAGCCTCCGAGCTTTTTATACCGCTCTTCTAGGATGACGTCGTTTTCCTCGTAGGGCACAACGGTGTCTTTATTCCCGCAAACCATGAGGATGGGGACCCCGGCTTTGGCGAGGGGGCCGAGTTTATCAATGGGGCTAATTTTGGCAGCAAGGAGTTCTTGATCGGTGGTGAAGCCGTAGGTTTTTTTCATACCGAGCCATGATTTTGGATCACCGCTGCCGACAGATCCACTCCCTGCGATGAGCTTACCACCGGGCCAGCTCTTGATATTGCAAACTCCATTATCAACGTAGATGCTGCTGACTTTTTCTGGGTTGAGGGAAGCCCAGGTAAAAAGAGATAAGGTTCCACGGCTAATGGAGGCCATGGAGCACTTTTTAGAGAAGCCATGCTTGGTGGTGAGTTCATGATAGGTGGCATCAATATTGGCGTTACCGCTGGGGTGTCCGTGCACGTTTCCGAAAGCGAGGACGACGTGGTAACCTTGCTCGACGAGCTGGAGGTCTGCCTCGATGATCTCTTTTAGCTGCCCCCAAAACAGGCTGCGCCACAACCAGGGTTTACCGGGTGCTGCGACCTTAGGACAGATGACGGTGAAGTGACCGCTTGCGGTCTTCACTTTGTTGTAACGATCGTATCCGTTAAAATCAGTTTTCTCGCCTGGGAAGGTGTTTTGCTGAGAGATGACTTTATCTATCCCCTTCTTTTTAACGGACTTGGGGTTCTTCTTGGGAGCGGGTTTCGTCTCAGGTGGCTGGGACTTGGCGAGGATGAGGTGCTTTTCCATCGCTCCAAGCTGGGCCGCTATCTTGTCAGCGAGGGCCACGCTGTCGGGGGCAAGTAGGGTGAAAACAATTGCGGTGAATAGGAGCTTCATTGGAAAAGTGGCTGGGGGGTAATTTTGAGAAAACTACTGCGCGAGTTCTGTCACCAATTCTTGGCAACGCTTGCGGTGGGCGGTGAGGACCTCTGCATACTTCGGGTTGTGAGCGAGGTTGACTTGTTCTTTCTGATCATTTTGAAGGTCGAAGAGCTCTTCGTAAATCGCTTTTTCACCGACGATGCCATCGGGGAGGTACTTGTTCCGGTCATTCTTGCGGCTGAAGTAGCGGATGTATTTATACCGCTCACTCCGCACTGCTTCTTGGCGGGGGTAGCCTTGGGAGGTGAAGAGGTTTTCTAGGAAGACATCGTGACGCCATTTGACTGAGCGGCCTTCCATGAGCGGGAGTAGGCTTGCGCCTTGATAGGAGTCGGGAACTTTTACGCCACACATATCGAGGATGGTTGCGGGGATGTCTTGGCCGACGGCGAGTGCCGCAAGCTGGGTTCCATGGTGTTTCTCGGCAAGAAATGGGGAGTAGATCATGAGCGGGACTTGCACTGATTCTTCGTAGAGCATGGTCTTTCCACAGATCCCGTGTTCGCCATAAAGGAGGCCATTGTCAGAGGCGAAAATGATGATGGTGTTCTGATCTTCGCCAAGGTCCACTAGGAGTTTGCGGAGATTCTTGATGAATTGATCGATGCCATAGACGGCGCGGGCGGTCTTAAGCTTGGTATCGAGGAGCTTCTGCTTATTGAGGCGGTAGTATCCCGGCATTTCAGAGATATTAAGCACGTCATCCGGGAGGTTGGCTTTGACAGGATATTCATTCGGCAGTGGCATTTCACTCCTCTGATCAGCATAGAGATTTTTGTAAAAGTCCGGATCCTCCGGCTGACTTCCCATCCCACCAAGGCTGGCTTGGTGAGGGAGGTTAAAGTTGATCCACGCGCAGAAGGGCTGATCGGGATCACGCTTGTAGAGGCAATTCTTCAGAGACGGGTCGGCATTTTCGTAGAAATAATCGAAGTCATTTCCGGGCTTCAGGTAGGCTTCCGTTGCTTCAAAGAGTCCTTCGATCTGAGTTTTATTTTTGAGATTCGAAAAAACTTTCTTCTTCTTTGCGGGGTGGAATCCGAGGTGTCCTTCTCCGTAGTAGCAGAAGTCGATGTTGTTCTTCAGGGGGGAATTTTTACGATCTACGATTTTGGTGTGATGCTTCCCGATGAAGGCGGTGGAATATCCCGCGCGCTTCAGTTTCATGAGGAAGCTATTATCGAAGGCTTCTTCACTCACCATGTTCTTAGAGATACTGGAAAATCCGATACGGTTCTTCCGCTCCCATTGTCCTGTGAAAATGTTCGCCCGGCTGGGTCCACAAATCGGGCTGGTGATGTAGGTATTTTTAAAGAACACCCCTTCCCTCGCGAGCTGATTAAGATGAGGGGTCTGGGTGACTGGGTCCCCCGTCATTCCTAATGAATCGAAGCGATGGTCATCCGAGAAAACGAAGATGACGTTTGGCTTTTGCGGGTTCCTTTTTTCAGCTCCTCCGACTGCGCCAATAACAAGGGCAGGGTGAGGAAGCTGATCGGCTTGTGAAACTCCCCCACTAAAGGAGGTCACGGACATGAGAAGAATTCTGAAAATTTTCATCTAATACTATTTCTTCTGTTTCTTAGGCTTCTCGGACATTAGGAATGTCCGGTCAAAAATTACCCCATACTGTTTCTGATGAACGACCTCCGACTTCAGGTGATCTAAGCGCACATCATAGCGCGCACGCATCGATTTTAGCTGAGAAGAAAATTGAGGGGTTTTAGGGGGGTTACGCATCTCGATCAGGCCATTTTCAAGGTCGAAGAATTCCTCGGTGGGATCGATCATGGGGTATTTCATGTCCAAAGCCCCGGCTTGCCAGAGTCCTGCGGGGGCGTTGCTGCGGACGGGGTGCATGTTGTTGTGGCCGAAGTCATCGGGGCCATCACGGGTCTGCGTAAATTGGCGTATGAGCATGTCGTCGATGAGAGTTTCATATTCTTCCTGAGTATCAAGCCCGGTGTTGGGGCGGCTTTCACCAAAGGCACCGTCAGGGCGTTCGGTAGAGTGTAGAGTTGTAGAGACCCCAGTAGGTGCTGTTAAGATAAAGGTGTACGAGAATAGTGCCCGTTTTGGGCATCCAGTTACAGGAGTTCGGTTGACGAATTCTGATAGAGCTAGATTGACGCTTAGCTTCGATTAAGGGGTGAGCCAGAGTTGGTAGAATCTTTTTCCGGGAAGCGGTGGTGAAGGGTCAGTGAATGTGTCCGTGTTAGAGGCTGGTGTTTTAGCGCTACCAGAGATGGGGGTGAAGGGTGTCTCAAGGTCTGGAGAGAAGCGAAGCTCATAGGTGAGTGCGGGATTGAGTCCATCGAAGGTGAGGACGAATTGGTCAGAAGTATCAAACCCAGAGCTGATAAGTTCTGGAAGAAGGAACCCGAAAGAGACATTGAAAGTGATGTCGATCGCGTTGATGGAAAAGCCATTTCCTCCGGTGCCCACGATGGTTGCTGAAGAGGTGAGCTCGATGTCGTTTCTCATTTCCTCTGTGGTGATGCCTGCAGGAGCGCCGTTTGCGGGAAGGTCATTGATGGTGGCGGTATCTCCAGCAGTGTCATTTCCGAGGTAGATGGCGACAAATTCTAGATTGCTTATGGAAGCTCCGGCAAGGTCTCCTTGGAGATCAGAAATGACGAGGGAGTCGAGGAGGATCGATTCACCATTGTCAATGAGGGCTGAGCCAGTGGTGTCGTTGGCCGTGCCAAAGGCTCCTCTGCCGCCACGCTTGATGCCATTGAGGGAAGTGGTGGCGATGAATGAGAGGTCGAAGGTGCCGGAGTTAACGCCGTCAGTCCAAGGGATGTCGTTGAGGCTGAGGTCGGAGACGGAGTCAAAGGTCCTTGGACTTTCGAAGAATCCGGCAGATTCTCCGTCGCCAAGACCTAGTTCGTCTCTGCCGCTGAGATCGATGGTAGAGCTGGTGAAGGTTCCGGCAGGGAGATTGTTCGCGTAGAGGTGGCGGGACTCTGGGTTCGTTTGGTTTTGCCCGTCGAGATCGATGACGGAATCGGCGGGGAGAAAGACATCGACGAGACCGATAGCGATGGGGGTGATCTCAAGGGTGTAGGAACCGAGAAGGTCGACAAGGGGGGTGAGATTGGAGGCGGTGGCATTTGTCAGAATGAAGTCGGAAATTTCAAGGCCGTCGACTTCTTCAGGAAAGGAGATCTCGATGGTGTAGGGGCCTGAGATGACCGAACCGGTGGAGGGGTTGAGCAAGGTGGGCGTCGGAATACTGGGGATGGTGTGTTGAAGAGAGAGGGTGTTGGAAGCAAGGTTTGGAAGGTTTTCATCCACGTCTAATATCGTGTCGCTGGGAAGGGTGACGTCAACTGATCCCTCGATGCTTGGGGTGATAGTGACGGTGTAGACAGAGGCGGGGCCTGTTGCGGGGAGGACATCTGAGGCAGTTCCTCCAATGACATCGAAGTCACTTGCTTCGAGACCGGTGACGTCTTCATCAAAGACAACATCGACGGTGTATGCTCCGAAAACAGGCCCGACAGCGGTGGTGCTGAGGTCGGGGATTACTTGGCTTGATCCGTCAGGAATGAAGGCGGTGGAGAGGCTATTTGAGGCGGTGTTATCATTGAAGTTAGCATCTTGAGCAGTGGCTTCAGGGAGGTCTACGGTGACAGTTCCTGAAGCGGCAGGAGTGATGGTGATGGTGTAGCTAGAGGCCGGCCCTGTGGCAGGAGAGAGGCCGGAGGCGATGCCATTGGTGATTATGAAATCGCTCTCAGTGAGATCGGTGACATCTTCGCTGAAGGTGACATCCACGATGTAGGCATTGTTGACTGGGTCACTAGAGGTAGAGAGATTGACGCTGGGAGGGGGGTCGCCGTTGAGGAAGCGGATTTGATAGGCATTGACGTGAGCTTGACCGAAATCGGGGGATTCGAGGGTGATGTCTTGGGTTGTGGCGTCAGCGATGAAGGTGCCGATGGCGAATTGGTCATTGAGCTCGACCGCATTCCCATTTCCGTCACTCACGGGGGTGACGCGGTCGTCTTGGGCCGAGCGGGTGTCTGAATACCAGACTTGGATTTCATATGCTTCGCCGACGATGAGTTGCCCAGCTCCGGTGGTGGATGCATCACCATCTCCGTCTCCTAGAGTGAGTGTCACGAGGTCAGTCCCGCCTCCGAACTCGAGATTACTGACGAGGGTGTCGTAGTCTGGGTCACCGTCATTCGTGGAGTTAGAGAAATCAATGGCACCGCCATCTCTAGGGTCTCCATCGAGAAGGCTGGTGGTGGGGATGAAGGT
>JALZWJ010000248.1 GCA_023300065.1 Akkermansiaceae bacterium | reverse complement strand
CGCAACGACTGGAACACCTACCGCATCACCTGCAACGGCAACCAACTTAAAATCGAAGTCAACGGAGTCACCACCACCGACATCACAGACACCAAAGACGCCAGCGGAGTCATCGGCATCCAGCACCACGGCGAAAAAGGCCAAACCTACAAGTTCCGTAACCTCCGGATCAAAGAACTGTAGCCAGAAACTCCAGCTACCGGATCCCCGCCCCCAACCAGCTCCCACACTACCCCAGGCCGAGCCAAGCGCTCACCTGGGGTTTTTCATGCCCAGCAAGCAGCCATCCCCAACCACCGGCTGCCCCCCATCTATCAATCTCCGAGCTTCGGAATCCGCTCGACCTCGGCCCCAAACCACGAAAAACTACCCGCCATGACAACCCTCCGATGCCTCCTCATTCTCAGCACCCTTTCCCTCAGTGCTGGCCTCACCTCATGTAACCACCAAGTGAAGGAGCCGCTGAAAGCCATTCCCCTCCCCGCTGGCGTGACCCAGACCTATACCGGACTCAAAAGCAAAGTCCTCCGCCCCGGCAAAGGCGGCGCCACCCCAAATTCCCTCAGTATCGTCACCGCCCACTACACCGGTAAAACGATCGATGGCAAAGTCTTCGACAGCTCCATCCCACGTGGTGAGCCAACCGAGTTCCCTCTCGACCAAGTCATCGATGGCTGGACAGAAGGCCTCCAACTCATGACCCGCGGAGAGAAACGCCGCTTCTGGATCCCCGCCAAACTCGCCTACGGAGAAAACCCCAGTGGCGGCAAGCCCGGCGGAGAACTCATCTTCGACATCGAGCTCATCGACTTCCATCAATAAATCACGCTTTTCTTAATTAGCGGGGCAGCTATACCTTCAACCAAAGATGGAACCCGCTGAACCAAAAAGCCCCGCAATTAAGACAACGATCTCTAAGTGGGCGGCCTACCTTCTTGACGATCTTGTTAAAATTCCGGGCTCCGATAAGCGGATCGGCTTAGATCCCCTTATTGGCCTCATTCCTGGGTTCGGGGACTTTACCACCTCCACCTTAGGCCTCACTTTACTCGCCGCAGGCGTGAAGAAAAAGGTCCCCAAAAGCGTCTATCTCCGCATGATGGCAAACTGGGCCCTCAATGCCCTCATTGGTGCGATCCCGATCTTAGGAGACCTTTTCTCATTCTGGTATAAATCGAACACCCGGAACCACACCCTTCTCCGCGCCCATCTTGATAAAACGCAAGGCGACATCGCAGAAAACCAAGGCTGGGCTCCCGTCTTTATTCTGCTCGCCGTCGTCATCACCGTCTTCTCTCTCATCGGAGCTGTCGCCCTCTACGCCGCCAGTATGATCTGGAGCTGATCACATTACTTTCCATGCCTCATTCATCCGTCATCCTCATCACCCTTGTCTTCATCGCCTCATTTTTGGTGATCTGGAGCTTAGGCTGTAAAGTAGTTTCCCTCCTGGGCTGGAACTCTCTCACCAAGCTTTACACCGCACTCTCCCCAGCAAAAGGGACCCTCCACTCGGCGCAGAGCATCACCATCGGTCGGTTTGGAAATTACACCGGCTGTGCCACCCTTCACACTGATGCGAGAGGCCTGCACTTAGCAGTCCTGCCCATCTTCCGCATCAGCCACCCGCCCCTTTTCATCCCCTGGTCCGCCGTAAGATTTCTTAAAGAAAATCACGGCTTTCTACGCACATCCTTCCTTTATGACCTCGGCACACCGCGGGTCATACGCATTGCCCTCCCCGCTGAGATCCACCTAGCAATCCAGCACCATCAAAAAGGCCCGACCTTTTAGAGAGCCCTCCAGTCACCGCCTCAGAACGGGATCAGGTCAGACTAAAAACTACCGAAAACCGCGCGCAGACGGAGCTCTAATCCCGTGTAGGATTCAGATCCACTAAAGCTTGCTAAAATCCTAGTCACAAACTCTTCGATAATCATCGAAACCCTCTCATTCAAGTGATCTCGGCGCATTTCAGTCTCCGCAAGGAGCATCGCACAGGCCATCAAACGGCTTTTGAGCTCATCTGCATCTCCAGATTGAGAGATCTCGTTCGCTTTTTGCTGAATCATCCCGCATTTCCGCTCCGCCAAGACTAACTCCTCTTTAGTCTGACTAAATTCGTCGAGCTCTTGACTTAAAAATTCTCCAATCGCCGTCCAATTCTCACTCGTCATCGCTTTTTCCGAAATCAGAGCGCGGCATTCGTTCACCACAGTTTCAATCTTTTCCATTGAAAACTCGTCTCTCAGACGCAGACTTACCCCGTCATCATTCTGAAAACACTCTGTAATCTTAGCCCTAAGATCTTTCGCTTTTAGAGAAGCACTAATCTTAGTCTCCTCATTTGGAGAAAGTTCTCTCAGGCTTACATGAGAAGAATCACTGCCTTCTACTGGTGATAAATACGAGATTCTAGTGGATTTCATGGTAATGGGGAGTTACGGGGCAGACCGGTCCGCCGACAGGGATCAAGTTAGCAAAAAACTTTAGATCGTCCAGTTTTTTAGAGTTTACTCCTAATTTACTTCACATTTTTATTAAGGATACCCGAAATAACTTGCATTTTAATAATTTTTTTACTAATTAAGTCCCATGAGCGACTCCACCACTCTAAAAAATATCGCGGAACTCACTTGGTCACTCGAGTTAGAGGGAGCGCGTTTGGCCTCTGAAGTGGTCCAAAAAGTGGTAGAAGCTAAGGAAGCGGTCGAGGGAGGGACGGAAAAAATTGGCGTCCAGATAGATCAACGAACTTCTGACGAACTTCGTGAAGTTCGTCGCTTCCTCGATAATTCTAGTCTCGACCTCAACGGCCCCGAATGCGTCTTACTAGGGAGCTTCTTTAAACACCGCGAAAATGTGGAGCACCTCGATACCCGCTCGCTGAATGTCACCCTTGATAGCTATGGCCGCAAACCATCCAACACCACCAGCACGGTCGAGAATTTAGAGAAGAAAGGGCTCATCGAATTTGTAACAGGAGAAGACCTCCACGCCCACAAAACCTTCTGCCTCACCAAGCAAGGATATCATGAGGCGCGAGACCTCATGGGCCGCCTTGCCCGTAAAAATTTCTCAGCAGTTATCTAAGACCACCTCCTCCATCCCTAGCGGGTGGATTTGTCTTTTATAAAAGCCCCCGGCTCTGCTATTCCTCCCCCGCCCCTGCGGGGTTTTTTAATTCACGAACACTCTCACGATTATGCCGATCCAAATTGAAATGCCGAAGCTCTCCGACACCATGACCGAAGGAACGGTCGTTCGCTGGTTAAAGAAGGAAGGGGATGAAATTGAAATCGGCGACATCATCGCTGAAATCGAGACCGATAAAGCAACCATGGAAATGGAAGCCTTCGACGAAGGCACCCTCTCGCAAATTTCCGTCGCCGAAGGCGGCAAAGCCCCCGTAGGTTCCGTCATCGCCATTCTCCTTGAAGATGGCGAAGCAGCAGGATCTGGCGTGACCGCCGCTAATAAGGCCGCAGCCGCCACCTCTTCCGCACCACCCGCCGCGACTCAAGCTCTCGAGAAAGCCGCCGCCGCTGTCCAAAAAAACCAGCCCGCTGCAGCAGCCGCTCCAGCCGTCGCCGCCACCACTTCTACTGGTCGCATCAAAGCCTCGCCGCTCGCTAAGAAACTTGCCGCAGCCGAGGGCGTAGACCTCTCTACCATTTCCGGAACTGGACCTGGTGGACGCATCGTGAAAGCGGACGTCCTTGGAGCTCCTGCTTCCTCAGCACCCGCTAGCGCCGCCGCTCCTGCCACCGCAACAGCCGCTGCAGCCGCCCCTGCCCCAGCCGCCATCTCTCCCGTATCATCAGCCGAGGACAAAAAGATCCAGCTCTCCGGTATGCGTAAGATCATCGCCGAACGCCTGCTCACATCGAAGACTACAATCCCCCACTTCTACCTCCACCTCGAGGTCGATGCCGCACCGCTCATGAGCCTGCGCAAGCAGATCAACGCGCAGGCTGAGGCCACTCATGGAAACAAGTATTCCGTGAATGACTTCGTCGTCAAAGCCCTCATCAATGCCTCCGTCGCAGTGCCAGAGGCCAACGCCTCCTTCAACGGAGATCACATCGTCCAGTTTGCACACGTTGGCATCTCAGTCGCCATCGCAGTGGATGACGGCCTCGTCACTCCTGTCGTTAAGAAGGCCGAGCAAAAGTCCCTCCTCGACATCTCCACCGAGATCAAGGCCATGGCCGGCCGCGCTCGCGAAAATAAACTCCACCCGAACGAGTTCGATGGCGGCACCGTCACCATCTCTAACCTCGGAGCGTGGGGCATCGAGTCCTTCGACGCCATCGTCAACCCGCCACAAGCCGTCATTCTCAGTGTCGGTGGCATCATCGAGAAGCCCGTCGTCAAGGACGGAGCCATCGTCCCCGGCTTACGCATGAACCTCGGAGTCAGCTGCGACCACCGCGTCGTCGACGGAGCAGTCGCCGCCAAGTTCCTCGGCGAAATCAAGCGCCTCATCGAAAGCCCAGCCCTCATGCTCGTCTAAAAAACAAAGCATCCTAACCTTTCAAAGAAGCCCGCTCTCGCCAGAGACGGGCTTTTTTTAGCTCTCAGAATTACGATCAACCTCAGAATCACGCTTCTTCTTCCCCGTCCGCTGACCCAGCCCCTGCAAAAACTTCCGCAACACCTGCTCCGGACATTTCGCAAAATTGCGCTGCCCTTCCTTTCGAAAAAACGATCCCAGCTCCGCCTTCGTCACCACAAAACCCTCCAAGGCAAAAACATCCATCATATCCTCATCGCGCAGCGTCAGCGCGATCCGGATCTTCTTCAGGATCTCATTATTGGAAAGATACTCCTGCGGCTTAGGGACCACCCCATCCGGACGTGCCCCCCGTTTCTCAATGATCAACCCATCCAGAAAACGACACAACATCACCTCCGGCAGCTCCTCAAACTCAGCATGATCATCATGCTTCAACCAAGCACTCACCTGCCCCGGCTTCAGATCACCACCCACATGAGCAAAAATCTTAACCACCTGGCCGTCACTGATGTCGAGCGCATAGCGCAAACGGCGTAGAATATCGTTCTGAGTCATAATAATCGTTCTGAGCCCCTCCTCCCGGAGGACGCTCCAAACTAACAGACAACCCAGCCCGAAGCAGCAATTAGTCACCAAAACTAAGATCACGACCTCAGGCCCCGACGCCAAAGGCTCTCCATTCAAGTTATCCACACTGAATTAATTTACGTCAAATTTGACATACGTTAATTTTGACGTATTATGAATCTATGAAAGCAAATCCCGGAGGAAAGATCCCCATCGACGCCATCATCGGTAGAGCTCAAATCATCGAAGTCATTTGGGACACGCTAGAGCAGCAGAGCGTTATTAAAACCGCCGAACGACGGATCGGAAAAACAACCATCGCAACGAAAATGCTCGGCGAACCCAGAGAAGGCTGGGCTCCGATCTTCCAAGATTTGGAACGATACCATACCGCAAACGATTTCGCAGTGTCGGTCTATCGCCACATTGACTCCTTCCTATCGGGAAAACACAGAGTCGCCCGCAGAGCAAAAGAACTCTTCAAGACTCTCGGAGGAGGAGAAGTAAGCGGAGTATTCAAGATCCCCACCCTCCAGCCCTCCGCGTGGAAAGACATTCTCACCTGCTCGATTCAGGACCTGAGCAAGGACCGAGAAGATAAAGACGACAGACTCTTATTCCTTTGGGATGAGATGCCCTACATGCTCGAACACATTCGCGACAGAGAAGGAGAGGCCACCGCTCTCGAAGTTCTAGATGTCCTTCGCGGGCTCCGACAGGAATTCGATCTAAGAATGGTCATCACGGGCTCCATCGGAATCCACCATGTCCTCCAAACCCTGAGCAAAAAGGCGGCAGCATCCGTCAATGATCTCTACCAGATTGAAATACCCCCACTGACCCAAAACGCTGCAGCCGAACTCGCCAATAAACTAATCCGCGGCGAAGCCCTCCCCTGCGAAAACCCTGAGGAAGTCGCGGCGATCATCGCTCAAGAAACTGACGGGTTCGCCTTCTACATCCACCACGTTGTCAAAGCCCTCAAAATGAAAGGCTGCCAAGTCACGGAACAAAGTGCCCGCGATATCGTCTCCGAGCATCTCACCGATGACAACGACCCGTGGGAGCTTCACTACTTCCGAAAGCGGCTAGGCGATTACTACC
>JALZWJ010000247.1 GCA_023300065.1 Akkermansiaceae bacterium | reverse complement strand
AATTTAAACACGCAGTCAAAACAGCTTTCTGTTCAGCCACGTGTTGGCAATCTGAGGTATTTATTTAAAAATGCGAGGATTGTTATTATTTTTTACAAGAGGCCTTTCGGGGTTGATGGGTGGTGTTGTTGTTTGGGTTTGCGCCTGGTGGTGAGATCCGTAGGGTTCTGGGTCTATGAGAGCTTTGTTTGTGTGTTTGGTTTCTTTGGTCTCTTTCGCATTTGGCGGAGAGGTTGAGGATTTTGTGACTGAGGCGAAGGTGAAGCATGGAGAGTTTGGGGAGAAGGCGGCGCGGTTTTTGGTGGAGGGGATGCCGAAGGGAGATCGGGAGAATTTAACGGCGGGATTTTTGATGGGGAATTTGGATTTGGCTCTAGAGGCGCGTAGGGAGTTCGTGTGGGCGAAGGGGCTGCCGGAGGAGGTGTTTTTCAATGATGTGCTTCCTTATGCTTGCTTAGATGAGACGCGGGAGGATTGGCGGTCGTTTTTTTATGAGAAGACGGTGGGGTTGGTGAGGGAGGCTAAGACGACGTCGGAGGCAGCGCAGGCGGTGAACAAGGGGATCTTTAAGTTGGTGAATGTTCATTATAATCGGAAGCGGAAGGCGCCGAATCAAAGCGCCTTTGAGTCGATCGAGATTGGGAAGGCGACGTGCACTGGGTTGTCGATTATTTTGGTGGAGGCGTGTCGTTCAGTGGGGGTGCCGGCGAGGATCGCGGGGACGGCGCTGTGGGCGAGTAAACGAGGGAACCATACGTGGGTGGAGATTTGGGATGAAGGGGCGTGGCATTTTATGGGGGCGGATGAGTATGATAAGAAGGGGCTGAATCGTGGGTGGTTTGTGAAGGATGCGGCGATGGCGATTGAGGGGGAATGGCAGCATGCGATTTGGGCGACGTCGTGGAAGAAGACGGAGGGATTTTTTCCGATGGTGTGGGATATTAAAAATCGGGAGGTGGCGGCGGTGAATGTGACGTCGCGTTATGTGAAGAGGGTGGAGGAGAAGGAGAGGGTGATTTTTGTAAGGGTGTGGGACCGGAAAGGTGGGGAGCGATTGGTGGCGACTCTGAATGGTGGGGTGCAGACGAAGGCGGGGACGGCGGATTTGAATGATATGGCGGAGTTGGAAGGGAAAGCGGGGGAGGTGGTGAAGGTGACCTTTGGCGGGGAGACGCGGGAGGTGAGTTTGCCGGAGGGGAAGACGGTGGATCTATACTGGGACTTATTAAAATGAAACCGAGACGATATGAATGCCGGCGGGTCGAGGGTCCGTTGAAGATTGATGGGGCGATGAGTGATCCGGCTTGGGCGGGGTTGCCATGGACGGATGATTTTGTGGATATTACGGGGGAGGATTCGCTGAAGCCGTATTATCGGACGCGGGTGAAGATGGCGTGGGATGAGGAGTATTTCTATGTGGCGGCGGAGCTGGAGGAGCCGCATGTGTGGGGGACGATCACGAGAAAGAATGCGGTGATGTTCGAGGATAATGATTTTGAGGTGTTCATCGATCCGGATTGTGATGGGTTGAATTATTATGAGTTTGAAATCAATGCGCTGGGGACGATTTGGGAGCTGAGTTTGCCGAAGCCGTATGGTGAGGGCGGGGTTCCGATCCTAGGGTGTAATCTGCCGGGCTTGAAGAGCGCGGTTCAAGTACGAGGTTCGCTGAATGATGCGAGTGATGAGGATGAGGGGTGGTCGGTGGAGATCGCTTTTCCATGGAGGGATCTGGCGAAGTATCACAAGGAGGGTGCGCCGCCGAAGGTGGGGGATCTTTGGAAGGTGAATTTCTCCCGCGTGCAGTGGGAGCACGAGGTGGTGGATGGGGAGTATGTCCGTATTCCGCCGCATGGGACTCCGATTGCGGAGAGTCTGAATCCAGAGGAGCAGGATCACCCGGAGAATAACTGGGTGTGGAGTCCGCAGGGGGCGGTGAATATGCACCTGCCGCTGCGGTGGGGCGAGGTGGAGTTTTTGTGAGGGCGGTGAGGAGGATGTTGGTTATTTTGCCTCGGCGAGTTGGGGGTCGGAGAGCCAGGCGACGTCGGCAGCGCGGACGCCGTCTGAGGTAGAGATGGGGACTTCAACGCTGGACTGCCCATTTTTGAGAGTCGCTTCGAGGAGCTTTGCGATGGTGAAGCCTTTTTGGCCGTGGGGAAAAGAAGGTGGAAGGGTCATGATGATGTGGCCGTGGCGGTCGGTCTCGATCCGTTGCTCTAGGGTTGCGTAGAAGGGGGCTCCGAGGATCTCGGCCCAACGTTCGAGATTGAACGAGGCTTGGTCTTTGTGAGCAGGAAGTTGGATCGCGAGTTCACCCATGGGGTTAAGTTAGTAGGTTGGACTGGGTTTGGCAACGCGCCGAAAAGGCGCTTTTTTTAATTGAGGTAGAAGAGTTTTTCGAGGGCCCAGCCGGTTGTCTCGGTGACGACTCCGAGGGGGCCGGGGATGCGTTGGCGATCGATAGAGAGGCTAAGGGTGGAGTGGGCCACTTTCGATTGCATGGATTTCATACGAGCTTCCATTTGGTCGAGCTCGGTTTGGACGCGAGTGAGTTCTTTTTCGATTTTAAGGATGTCCTCTATTTTGGTGGCGCGGGTGAGGAGGGAGCGGAGCCGGTCGCGGAGGGCGCGTTTGTTTTTGAGGGTGGCTTGGAGGTCGAGGTAGGCGACGGTGATGTCGGAC
Source organism: Akkermansiaceae bacterium (assembly GCA_023300065.1). Taxonomy (GTDB): domain Bacteria; phylum Verrucomicrobiota; class Verrucomicrobiia; order Verrucomicrobiales; family Akkermansiaceae; genus SW10. The sequence continues at coordinate 274 of JALZWJ010000247.1, read as the reverse complement.
ATTTTGACTCGTTTTGAGGTGACCTTACCGACCCCGGTGAGTGATTCCATGAGGGCGGGGAGCGAGGTGGCGGGAACGCGGATGCTGGCCTTGTAGTGGTCTTCGGTGAGGTTGGAAGAGGTGATGAGGGCGTTATGTGTGGCGACGAGGGCGATGGATTTTTCGGAGCTCGTTTTTAGGGAATGGGTCTTTAGCTGCATGGACCCGGAGCGTTGGATCTGGCGATTGACCGAAGAGGATTTTGAATAGGCTGGAGCGGAGAGGGCGGCGTAGG
>JALZWJ010000246.1 GCA_023300065.1 Akkermansiaceae bacterium | reverse complement strand
GATTGCCCGCTATAGCGCAATTACTACGCCGCAGCAGCCGCGCCGCCCACATTCAAACCATCCTCGCGGCAAAGGCCACCCATACACTCTCTCTTCAACGGACACCTCGACTGACGGCACTCCCTCCACGAGCAATCCGGGAGCGAAACGACTCACCGCCACGAGAGGGTTGAATGAAATCTTTTTAGCGACGGAAAAGAAAACTTGTCAGCGAGATCTTCCACTTTTACTTTCGGGGTGTGAAATATCGACTTCCATTAATGTTTGCAGCATCTGCGTGTGTTGGCCTTTTACTGTCTTCATGTAATACTTGGGTCGGCATGGGCCGTGACTTCCAGAAATTAGGAAACGGCGTGCAATCGATGGGCAATGGTATGGAAAAAGTCGCCTACCGGAATCAACCAGCGGCCGCTCCGGTCCAGTAACCGCGAGGTAAGCCCGATTATTCTCTCACCAAAAAGAGGCTCCAATTCACATTGGAGCCTCTCTTTATTTTGAATCGTTCGAGTCGAATAGACCGCCTTACGCGAGAGCTTTGAGCTTCTCGGAGATTTGGCTTTGGGTCACGCTAGCACCAACAATCTGGTCCTTCACCTCGCCGTCCTTGAAGAAGAGGAGAGTTGGGATTGATTTGACGCCATACTTGGCAGCGAGGGCCTGGCCGTCATCAAGGTTACATTTACCAACCTTAGCAACGCCTTCCACTTCAGTGGCAACAGCATCGATCATCGGTCCGATCATCTTACAAGGTCCGCACCACTCAGCCCAGAAGTCCACGAGAACGGGGACATCGGACTTGGTCACTTCAGCTTCGAAATTTTCTTCAGTAATTGTTAGAGCCATGTGAGGAATATGTACAGAAAAAGGGTGGCGTCAAGAGCCACCCTTTGAGTAATTTCCCGCAAGAAGGCGGGTAAGTTTTGATCAATGAAATTCTGAACCTGAGCTTAGAGGCCCATGGTCAAGAAATTCAAAACTGCTAAGCCAGCGGCGAAGAGAAAAATGATGATAGGAAGTGCCATAATCTTGGTGTCTAAAATGTTTGTGGTCTAGCCGAAGAGCTCGCCGAATTCTTTCTCGGTGATCCAGAACATAATCGCGAGGGCCAGAACGGCGAGGCTCAGGACGAAGGCGAGGATGGAAAGGATGGTTGGAACGAGGTCGTTTTCCTCCTCGTCGTCATCATCAGACATGGCGATGGTTCCGATCGTTCCCATGGTGGGAGCGGTAGGAGCACCGAGTTGCTGGGTGTTTTGAAGCTGGACGGTCGCCTGCGGAAGAGCCGCAGTCGGCGCGGCACCGGGAACCGGAGGTGCGGCTGGAGAAGTCTTTAAAGGAACGGTCGCGGGGCCAGTCGCAGGGCCGGACGCAGCACCAGGAGTCCGGAGAGGAATGGTAGGAGCTGGCGCTGGTGGGCGTGGAGCCCCACCGGGAACACTCGGAGGTGACGGCGCGGTCTTAAGAGGAATCGTCGGCGCTGGGGCTGGTGGCCGTGGGGCACCGCCAGTAGGAGCTGGGGCTGGAGCCGTGCGAAGCGGGATGGTGGGCGCGGGTGCTGGTGTTTTAGATGCGGGAGCAGTCGGCGGAGAAGGTGGCTTAGGGGCCGAGGCGGTAGGAGGCACGGGCGGCTTGGGCGCAGAAGGAGCCACAGGAGCCTTAGGAGCAGTAGCAGCCTTAGGAGCAGCAGGAGCCGCCTTGAGAGTCACGCGAACAGTTTCCTTTTTTAAGGGCACTGCCGAAGTCTGTTTCATCGGAGTAGGTGGCTTTGGTGGGTCATTTGCGTCTGCCATAATAAATCGTGGTGTTGGTGAGTGTGAAAATCACGTGGTATCTACCAGTGCTTTCGATGATTAAACAAAATCTTTGGCGAGGCTGTCAAACCACGAAGTCCGAAAAATGCCCTAATCTCTTTTTCGTGGGGGGTGATATGGCAAATCCTACGAACCAGAGGGGCTACGCCCCTGAAAAGTCAGCTCTGCGATGCCCGATTTATCGAGTTCGCCGAGCCCGCTGGCGACCATCTGGTCATATTGGGCCCGCGTCGTGTCATTTACAGGGAGGTTCATGCCCTCTGCGCGCGCCAGATCAGCGGCGATTCCAGAATCTTTGGCGGCGTGCTCCGCGGAAAACCAGCATTCGTGATCGCGGTCGATCATGTCCTCGGCATCGGTTTCGAGAACTCGGCTGTTCGCCCCGGTTTGAGAAAAAATCTCGCACACCATCTTTAGGTCCAGGCCTAAGGCATCGGCCAAGCCCAGCCCTTCCGCGAGAGCAGCGGTATTTATGTTCATGACCATATTGACGAGCGCCTTGACCTCGGCCGCTTTGCCAATATCCCCGCAGAGGCGCAGATTAACGGAAAGTTCGGCTAAGATCTCCTTGTGCTGATTAAAGATGGCTTCATCTCCCCCGATCATGAGGAAAAGCTTTCCCTCACGGGCCTGTGAAATGGAGGACGCCATCGCCCCTTCCAAAACCTCGGCCCCGGCCGCCTTCCCCGCCACGTAAACTTCCCTATGAATGCTAGGAGAGAGGGTGGCGCAATTAATAAACGTCTTCCCGGATGAGGCCGAGAGGAGACTCTCACCATTCTGCAGGAAGATGGTGCGCATTGCGTCATCATTCGTGACCACTGTGAAGATGATTTCGGCCGCCGCCGTGACTTCTGCAAGAGTCATACAGTCCTTTGCTCCCAGCTCTTTGGCAATCTGAGCAGAGGTTTCTCGATTCACATCATAGACAGCGGTGACATCATGCCCGCAATCAAGTTGGAGGTGGCGCGCCATATTGGCTCCCATGCGGCCGACGCCGACAAATGCTAAGTTACTCATGATTTTATTTAAACTCAGGGAAAAATGGATTGTGTGCTTTTTCTTCACGCACCGAAGTCATGGGTCCATGACCTGGACACAGAATCGTCTGATCTTCCAGAGTGAAGATTTCCGCCCGGTTCGTAGCGAGCGCATCTTTAAACGAGGTCACTCCCCCACCCATCGATTGCGCAAAAAGCGCATCACCGACGATCCCGATGGGACGTGCGAGACCGCTCACGACGTAGGTCGTACCTGCGGGAGAATGCCCCCACGTAAGGCGGGTCATCACTTTCAGTGCGCCAATTGCAAAGACATCGCCCGCCGCGAAGCGCTCGGCCCCGGCCACGGGCTCCATCCCATTGACGAGAACACGAATCCTGGGGTGCGCCGCAACGACCTTTTCACGGTCGATGATGTGATCGATATGCGAATGGGTGATGAAGAGGGTCTTTAAGTCCAGACCAAGCTCCTCGACCGCGCTGAGAGCACTGGCAGAATCTGCACCGGTGTCAAAGAGCGCAGCCTCCTTTGTCTCCGTGTCCCAAACGAGGTAAGAATTCACCGTCATCATGTCGTCAGGATCAGGATCGAAGACGGTATTGAATTGGCGGAGTCCATCAATCTCAACGGCCTCGGGCCTCCAAGAGCGGTTCGAAAGCTCGACAAGGGAGTCAGCATCAAGTCCAAGCGCAGGCGCAACGGCACGGACCGCAGCTTCATCAAACTCGCCCTCCTTAAGCTTAGCGATGACCTCGGGCTCAACGTTCGTGAGAAAGGAAAGGACCCCATCCGTCATGCCAGTACCACGGAGCGTCTTGCCGATGACGTCTTCAAAAAAATCTTCAAGTTCGATCATAAAAATGTGTGGTCTTATTGACTAAGAACAAGGGTCTGAGAACACGGAATGAATCCGTTCGTTGAAAACTCATGCTGTCTGCCAAACGGTGGTCGAAAAGAAAAAAGCACCTCAATTTGAAGCTAGATCTGTGATATAGATACCCCGTAATGAGTCAGATTTTCTTCTCAATAGCCGGGATTTTGGTCGGGCTGAGCTGTCTTCAAGCCGAAACGGCTCCCCCTCTCGGCTCCACTTTAGTCCCCTTCCCTGAGTCGGAGGTCTTTAAAAAACCAAACCTTCCGGCTGACAATGTCCTCACGGCTGAACGAATTGCTCTGGGAGAGCGTCTCTTCCACGATACGATTCTCTCGACCGATGGGACGGTTTCGTGCGCAGCCTGTCACGTCATCGAGTTTGCCTTCAGTGATGATGTAGACCTCTCGCGAGGCTTCGAAGGACGGCTTGGAAAGCGGAACTCGATGCCGCTCTTTAACCTAGCGTGGAAAAACCACTTCTTCTGGGATGGCCGCTCTAAGACGATTCGCGACCAAGTCTTACAACCGATCCAAGACCGCCTCGAAATGGCCGCTAGACTCGACCACGTCATCCGCCGCCTAAATCGGAGGAAGAGCTACCGCGCTGATTTCCAGAAAGCCTACGGGCCCGGGCCCATCACGAAGAAAGAGCTCGGCTTGGCTCTTGAAAACTTCCTCCTCACAATCACAAGGACAAGGTTCAGCAGAATTATCTGGATTAAAATTAAAATCTTCTTTAGCCATTCTAGAACCAGGCTTAAAGTCGAAAATATTCTTAT
>JALZWJ010000245.1 GCA_023300065.1 Akkermansiaceae bacterium | reverse complement strand
AAGCGGCAAGTGCCGAGCTCATCGAGCTGGCGACGGAGAGGAAGAGTGTTGAAGTAATTCGTGCTCATTTGAAGAAAAGGTCGATATGACGAGGTCTGATTGTCAGGAAAAGGGATTTTGTAAACCCAGAACCGCATTGAATGCCTGTAAATCAGGAAAAAGTCTCGGTCCAGACTCGACAAAAGGGGGGGGTAGTGATTAAGACGCGCGCTTAACGAGACAGTTATCATGATAGACCTCAGCAAATACCGTAATATTGGCATCTTCGCCCACGTGGACGCCGGAAAGACCACGACCACCGAGCGTATCCTTAAGCTCTCCGGAAAGATTCACAAAACGGGTGAGGTTCACGATGGTGAGTCCACCACCGACTTCATGGTTCAGGAAGCTGAACGTGGTATTACCATTCAGTCTGCGGCCACGACCTGTTTCTGGAACAGGGAAGACAGCGTCGGCGGAGAAAACGGTAAGGACTATCGCATGAACATCATCGATACTCCCGGACACGTTGACTTCACAATTGAGGTTTACCGTTCTTTGAAGGTTCTCGATGGTGGTGTGGGTGTGTTCTGCGGATCCGGTGGTGTAGAGCCACAGTCCGAGACAAACTGGCGCTACGCGAACGACTCCGAGGTTGCTCGTATCATTTTCGTCAACAAGCTCGACCGTGTCGGCGCTGATTTCTACAAGGTGATTCAACAGACCCGGGACGTCCTCGGTGCGAATCCTGTGGTCATGACCATTCCAATCGGTTTCGAGGATTCCTTCGTAGGAGTTGTCGATGTCTTGGAAATGAAGGCTTACATCTGGGATGACTCCGGTCTCCCTGAGAACTTCGAAGTCACTGATGTCCCTGACGACCTTAAGGAAAAGGCGCAGAAGTATCATGACGAGCTCATCGAGACTGCGGTTGAGCAGGACGATGAAGTGATGGAAGCCTTCCTCGAGGGGAACATGCCTGACATCGCGACCGTAAAGCGTTGTATCCGTAAGGGCACCATCGCCCTTGATTTCTTCCCAGCCTTCTGTGGTTCTGCTTTCAAGAACAAGGGTGTCCAAAACGTCCTCAACGGCGTGGTCGATTACCTCCCATCTCCTCTCGAAGTTGATCCAGAGCCTGAGTTTGATGACGAAGGTGAGCAAACTGGCGAAGTCGCCACGGTTGATCCTTCTGGCCCTCTCCGTGCTCTTGCTTTCAAGATCATGGATGACCAGTTCGGTGCTTTGACTTTCACCCGTATCTACTCGGGTAGCCTCAAGAAGGGCGACACTATCCTCAACACCTTCACTGGTAAGACTGAGCGTGTGGGCCGTCTTGTAGAGATGCACGCTGACACACGAACTGAACTCGATAGCGCTCAAGCCGGCGACATCATCGCTCTCGTTGGTCTGAAAAATGTTCAAACGGGTCACACTCTCTGTTCGAAAGAGAATCCTGCTACGCTTGAGCCAATGGTCTTTCCAGATCCCGTGATTTCCCTTGCGGTTTCACCGATCGATAAGGCAAACGCTGAGAAACTCGGCACCGCGCTTGGCAAGATGATCCAGGAGGATCCTTCCTTCCGTGTTGAGACCGATCTTGATTCCGGTGAGACCATTCTGCGAGGAATGGGTGAGCTTCACCTCGATATTAAAGTCGACCTACTGAAACGTACTCACAAGGTTGAGGTTGTCGTGGGAGCACCTCAGGTTGCTTACCGTGAGACTATCACGAAGGAACTCGCAGACAGCTACACTCACAAGAAGCAGTCTGGTGGTTCCGGTCAGTTCGCTAAGATTGACTACACCCTCACTCCGCTTGAGCCGGGTGAAGGCTTCCAGTTCGAGTCCACTGTTGTCGGTGGTAACGTTCCTAAGGAATTCTGGTCAGCTGTTGAGAAGGGCTTCAAGACCTCACTCGAAAAGGGTGTGCTTGCTGGTTATCCCTGTTTGGACTTCAAGGTTGCCCTCACTGATGGTGCCTTCCACGCCGTTGACTCCTCGGCCGTGGCCTTCGAGATCGCCGCGCGCGCTGCGTATCGCCAGTCCGTGCCAAAAGCGGGTGTGCAAATCCTCGAGCCGATCATGAAGCTCGATGTCTTTACTCCTGAAAACCACGTCGGTGATGTCATCGGTGACCTGAACCGTCGCCGTGGCATGATTCAGTCACAGGATTCTGCTTCTGGCGGAATCCGCATCAAGGCTCAGGCACCTCTTTCCGAGATGTTTGGTTACATTGGTGACCTCCGCACCATGACTTCTGGCCGTGGTCAGTTCTCCATGGAATTTGAGCACTATGCAGCATGTCCGCGTAACATCTCTGAGAAGGTGATTGCAGACGCTAAAGAGCGCGAAGAGGAGAAGAGAAAGAAGTAATCTTCCTTCCCCGTTAATCTTTCAAAAGGCGCACCGGAAACGGTGCGCCTTTTTTTATGTAATGGGTTCGCCTGCGGCGGAGTTTGAAGCTCGAAGGATTGAGCTCGAAGCCCAACCAAGAAACCCAGAATTTCCACGCAGATTTTGAAGGACTAGCGCAGATTACGCGGATTCCCCATCGTTAACCAAGCTTCCCAAAGTTTAGCGTCATTTTGCGTGTTTCGCGGTTTACCTTTCTTGGGCTGGCCGCGGCCTAAGGCAGTTTCCACGCAGCACGCTTTGCTTTGTATTCCGTGGTGGGGAGGAGGATGTAGACGGGCTTTTTTGTGGGGTTAATCCAGGCTACGATTTGCTTGAGACGGGCCTCGCTCATGGTGGTGCAGCCAGCGGTGGGCTTACTCCCACCACCGCGCCAGATGTGGAAGAAGACAGCGGAGCCGCC
>JALZWJ010000244.1 GCA_023300065.1 Akkermansiaceae bacterium | reverse complement strand
CGACGGGAGCGGGAGCAGCGACGGGAGCAGGAGCAGCGACGGGAGCAGGAGCAACGACGGGAGCGGGAGCAGCGACGGGAGCAGGAGCAACGACGGGAGCAGGAGCAACGACGGGAGCAGGAGCAGCGACGGGAGCAGGAGCAACGACGGGAGCAGGAGCAGAGACGGGAGCAGGAGCAGCGACGGGAGCAGGAGCAGCGACGGGCGCTGGTGTTTGACCGGGGATTAGGAGTTTGGGTCTTCCTGCTTGTGGCTCAACGAGCGGTGCTTTGACGTGTTGGGCAGCAGTATGAAGAGAGGGGGCTTGTCCAGCGGGCGGCTCAATGGGCTGCGGCGCGGTGCTGGTGTTGACGGGAGGCGTAGCTCCTTGAGAGGCGGCCGAAGGGGCGCCGGTTTGAGAAGGGTCTGATGGGACCTCGGGAGTTTCTGCTGCGGTGTTATTTTCACTCATAAGAAAAGATTTTAAAGATTCACGGGCGTCGCGGGGGCGATCGTCCATAGGGCGGGAGAGGTGCCACATGACCCAGTCGCTCATCCATTCCGGGAGGTCCGGGCGGAGTTCTGAAATGGGGGTGACGGTGTTTTGGAGGTGGGCGGTCATGACTTGCGCGGCATTATCCCCATCAAAGGGGTAGCGGCCCGCGAGGCAGTAGTAGTAAACGCAGCCGAGAGAATACATGTCGGTGCGTTTGTCGAGAGGAGTGCGTTCAAATTGCTCTGGCGCCATGAAGTGGATGGAGCCAAAGACGGCATCTCCGTGGTCGATCGTTTGGAGCGAGGGTTTTGGGGAAAACTTGGCGAGCCCAAAATCGACGAGCTTCACTTGGAAGCGGCCGCTAGCGAGCCAGGTTACCATGAGGTTGGTGGGTTTGATGTCGCGGTGGACGAGGTCTAGATCCTGAGCTGCGATGAGGGCCTCTTGGCTCTGCACCGCGACTTCTCGAAAGTCCTCCACGGTGAGGATGCCGCGCTCGATCATCTCATCAATGGTGCGCCCGGAAAGGAGTTCCATGACTACGTAGGGGCCCTCTTTATCAACGCCCGCGTCAAAGATGGTGACGATGTGCGGATGCTGCACCGAGCAGAGGGCAGTGGCCTCCTTGAGCATGGCTTCGGTGGCCTCTTCTTGGTTCTCATAACCACCTCCGGCGAGGACCCGCTTAATCGCGACTTCACGATTCAGATGGCGGTCGAAGGCTCGGTAAACAACACCGACTCCTCCATGGCCTATCTTACTACGAATTTCATAGCGATCTTCGGACATATTCTTTCGCCGCCAAGTCTCCCTGATGGGGGCGGGGAATCAAGTTCCGTTATGGGGAAATGTGGGGAAGTCGGCTAAGCCAAGAAAAAGACAATCGTGGAGCCAAAAAAACCCCCATCCCGGTATCATCGGAATGGGGGGATTAAAAATCATTTTCGGACCTAAGATTCGTTAAGAAACGATCCTATGATTAAATGCCTTAAGCACGCTTGCGGCGTCCGAGGAAGCCTAGTCCGGCAAGAGCACCAAGGAGCGTGGTGGAAGGCTCAGGGACCGGCGTGAATTGAAGCTGTGTCACGGTCCAGGCGAGGGCATCGTTCGCGCCGGTATTGTCGGTATAAACGAAGGAGAGGGTCTCGTTTTGAGCAACTGTGTAGGTAAGCTCAATGAAGCCATTCGTTCCGCTCGAGCCATTTTCACCTGAAGCAATGGTGTCGAGGTCGAAGGTGGCTCCAGTAGTTTGAGTGGCATTAAAACTGCCGCCAAGAGCTACGCCACTAGCGCCCGCGCCACTGTTAACGGAAGTGAAATTTGCAGCAACGGTTAAGACCGCAGAAGAGGTGGTTGAAATATCAAAATCGCCAAGACGGATGACGTATTGACCAGGGGTATCGAAAGTGAAGTTCAAGTTTCCGCTGCCGTCAGGGTTTTCTGCAGCATTTTGGCTCCAAGTAAGGGCCCGATTCGCTCCGGAAACTCCGGTAAATAGGCCTTCAGCAGTGGCTGATCCAGCTCCAGCGTTATCGGTAACAAAATCGAAGACGGCTGTGCCGGGGTCTCCTGGCGTAGCTATACCTCCGATGATAACTCCGCGTGAGGTGTTTGTCATGGTCTGTGCGCAGAGGGCGCTCGATGCCAGAAGAAGGTAGGTTATAGTAACGTGGTTTTTCATAATTTGGGTTTTTGGGAATTTCTCGGTGGCGGTCTCATCATTTGAATTTATGAGGATTGGTTAGTTCGATATTAGCGACTGCACAGGATCTATCTTTTTAATCTAGATCTGTAAATAATCAACTCGTGCTCATTAAGGTTAAGGTGTGTGTATGTTAATTGCATGTAAGCGGTATTGGCCTCCTCGTTGAAGGGGGGTGCCTTGATCGCCAAGTCCCCTCAATGGAGGAGATGTTGAGGTTTATACGATTTCTTCCATGAGCTTGTTCATGGCGTGGCCGTATTGGATGTAGGAGTCGTAGCATTGTTTCCAGTCGGGTTTTTGGCCGTCGGTGGCGTGGAAGACGGTGGCGACGTGGGGCTCGATGGCGATGCCGCCGGTGTAGTTGTCGGCTTTGAGTTCTTTGAGGATTTCTCGGACTTTGGCCTGTCCGTGGCCGGGGAGGGTGTAGGCGGCGGGCTCGGTTTCGCCAGCGGGGGGATTGGTGCAGTCTTTGATGTGGATGTGGGCGACGTGGGCTTTGACCTTTTGGTAGAATTCTAAGGGGTCCTGCCAGGGGAAGCTGCCGTCTGGCTTGGCTTTGGAGCGGTCGAGTTGGAAGACGGGGTTGGCGGTGTCGAAGACGAGCTTGAGGCCGGGGACTTCTTCGATGAGGCGGAGGGTGTGGTCGGCGGAGAAGCCGCCCCAGTTCATGCAATTTTCGTGGATTGCTTGGAGGCCGGCGTCGGCGAAGCGGGCGTGGATTTCGCGGAGGCGGCGGAAGCGTTCGCCTTCGTTTTGGTCGTCACCCCAAGGCTCTTGTGCGTAGGACATGATGCGGATGAGCTTGGTGTCGAGGCGCTGCATGCGGGGGATGGCGCGGTCGATCTCGGCGAGGGTGAGGTCGAAGTCTGTGGTGATGCTTTTTCCCCAGTTGCCGATGAGGGAGCCGAATTCGGGGATGGTGATGCCGGCTTGGTCGAGCTGGTCTGCGATTTGGTCGAATTCTGGTTGGGGGAGTTCGTGGATGTTGGATCCGTTGACGCCTCGGGCGGAGATTTTGGTCCAGCCGATTTCTTTGGTGGCTTTGATCTGGGTGGCGAGGTCTTGTGCTGCTTCGTCAGCAAATCCGGTGAGGTACATGGGCTTTATTTACCGGTTTTAGGGAGGGTGAGGAAGGATTCGTTTGAGGAATGAGGGTGATGGGGCAAGAGAATTTATGGAAGGGTTCTTGATCCTTTTTATTCTTCGATGAAACTGGCGCAAGTTAGGGGTCGGATGAATCGGCCTCTTCTTTTTTAATCATGAAAAAATTGACTCTCCTTGTTCTTTCTGTCGCCTTCGCTTCGTTATCCAGCTGCAATACGGTGCAGGGATTAGGGCGTGATATGCAGACGGTGGGGGGCTATTTGAATGGCTCGTCTGGGCGGTAGGCTATGAGGCTTGTGCTAAGACGGTGCGGTAGTAGCGGACGAGGTCTGCGGCTTCTCGCTCGACGGTGAAGTGTGACTCGACGTGGGTGCGACC
>JALZWJ010000243.1 GCA_023300065.1 Akkermansiaceae bacterium | reverse complement strand
CCGGGCTGGGTGATGCCTTGCTCGGGGCCGACCACGTGGACGATGCCTTGCTTGCCGGACTTAAGGTCAAAATAAGTGACGCCGAAGTCATCGCAGTTTTTGCGAATCGCATTGATCATATCGGCGGCGAGGGGATCAGCAGGTTGGTCCTGGTTGATCGTGGGGACGATGTGGTCGATGGTCGCGAAGGTCCGGGCAGGGTATTTTACGGGGACACCGAGATCGCGAAGCATTCCAAATGCCTGAGGGCTGGTGACCTCGTGGATGAGGTGAGTTCCGATGAAGAGCTGCGTTCGTCCGTCGCTCAATGTGCTCACGGTGTGAGCATCCCAAACTTTCTGATAAAGTGTCTTTCCCATGGCATGAATCCCGTTTTTTTCGACGGGGGCGAGAAGGTGAACAGATTCCTCGTTGAAAGCAAGTGCGGCCGAGCTTTTAGGCTAAAAGTGCGCCACCTCCAGCTGCGATGAGGACAAGAGCCCAGACAGGAACCCATTTTTTGCGGAGAATAAGAAAGAGGATGGCGACGGCAAAAGCATCCACCCAGCCCGCTACCGTGCCATCGGTCGCCATGCGGAGGAGGGCGACGCCGAGAACCCCGACGACGGCGGCATTGGCCCCTTTTACCGCGCGTTGGGCCCAGCGTTTGCCACGAAGGCGGGCCCATATTTTGAGCGTGCCACCGAGGAGCAACATACCCGGGAGGAAGACGGCGATTAAGGCCGCGCCAGCTCCGAGCCAGGGGTTTTCAAAAATGCCCGCTTTTACTCCGAGGAAGGCGGCGAAGGTGAAGACCGGACCGGGCACCGCCTGAGTTGCTCCGTAGCCGCCGAGGAAGACCTCTTTAGACATGTAGTCGCCGCCGACCATGCTTTCTTGTAGGAGAGGCAGGACGACGTGGCCGCCGCCGAAGACGAGGGAACCCGCGCGGTAAATCCCAGCGAGGGGGCCGCTGTGGCCCATGGACCAGAACAGGAGAACGAAGAAACTGAGCATGGCAAGCCACCCTAGAATGCCGCGGCCCTGACTCGTTGTGCCTTCGATTTTTTCACCGGCCGAAAGGGTGAAGACGCCGACAAACCCAGCGAGGGTGATCATGACAACGGTCATCCATGGGGCCTGGAACACCCAGAGGGCGGTAAAGACGACGAGGGCAAGGGCGAGGCGGCGGAGGTCTGGGGCGAGCGAGCTGCGCATGCCCATCCACGCTCCGGCAACCACCGCGAGGGCGACTAATTTTAAGCCGCGTAATGCGCCTTGTGCGGGGTCGCTAGCAAGGTCGCCCATGCCCATCGCGACGAGGACGAGGACGATGGCGGAGGGAAGGGTGAAGCCGATCCAAGCGGCGATTCCGCCCGTGATTCCTGCTCGCTCGTAGCCGATGGCTGCGCCGAGCTGGCTACTGCCTGGGCCGGGGATGAATTGCGTGAGGGACATGAGTTCGCCAAAGCGGGACTCATCGACCCAGCCCCGACGCGCTACATATTCTTCGCGAAAGTAACTGACATGGGCCACCGGGCCACCAAAAGAGGTCAGTCCTAAGCGGAGGGCGACCAAAAAGCATTCTAACGCTGCGTGCATGGTGGGAATCTTAATTTCTAAATTTAAAAATCCGAAACAAATTCGAAATGGAAAAGTTAAAACAAGAGAGTTCGGGGCGGCTATCGAGATTTTTGACTGGCGGTGGTGACGAGTCTGATTGATGGTTTTTACCATGAAATTTTCCTTCCTGATTGCCCTCTTTTTAGTGAGTTGTGGTTCGGCCCCGGTGTCTCAGCCTTTTCGAGCGCCCGGTTTGAGGGAGCAGATTACGGCCCCTGTGATTTTAGCACCGGATCTAGAGTCGTCCGTTAAAACGAAAGCCCCCGCGTCGAAGAAAAAGATTTTAGCAGGGACAGTGACTTTTGCCGGTCTGACCGTGGCCGAGTTAGCGGACTTCCGAGTGATTCCTGAATCCGGGAAAGGGCTGATCACGCCGGAGAATAAGAGCTATGACGAGGTCGATGGCCTCTGGTGGAAGGGGGCCAAGGTTGGCACGTGGTTCAAGATCCCTGGATCTAGCGAAGCATGGGTCGGGGACAGGCCAGAGGGTTTTGATGGCATTGCCGAGCACCGTGATCTGGGGATTTATTACCGGAGTAATGCTCTTGTTAAGTTAGTGGGTTTTGTGAAAAAAGGCGTGAACCATCCTAACTGGGTTCAAAACGAGGGGCGGACACTTAGCCCCATAGAGTCTCCCTGGTTTGGGAATTAAGATGAAGGGACGCATTGTTTTCTGTTGGATGATCACTTTGACCTCATTGGTCGCGGTGGAACTACGCATGAATCAGGTGCAGAGCATCGGCACCCATAATTCCTATCACCTGGCTCCAAGCGCCAAGCAGATGAAGGTTCTAGGGCTCTTTAATAAAAGGGCTACGACGGCGTGGGATTATTCAAGAAAGCCACTAGCAGAGCAGTTAGAGGCGGGCTTACGTCACTTTGAACTGGATCTTTATGCCGACCCTAAAGGTGGACTTTATGCTCCGTCGAGTGCGCCGAAAGATGATCCCATGAGGCAGCCCGGGATGAAAGTTCTCCATGTTCCAAAGGTGGATGCGAGGTCGATCCATCCCACTTTCAAAGGAGCTTTGGAATCGGTGCGGGGATGGTCGGTAAAAAACCCCAAGCACGTTCCGGTCATGGTCTTAATTGAGTTAAAAGATCGTCATGATGTCCCGTTTTCTGCGAAGCCGGTGGTCTTTGATCGTGCGCAAATAGAGGCGGTCGAAACGGAGATCCTGGCCGTCTTTGAAAAAGCGAGTCTCATCACGCCGGACCAAGTGCGGGGCGAGAGTGGCACGCTGCGGGAAGCGGTTTTGAAAAACGGGTGGCCGACTATAGCGGAGGCGCGGGGTAAGGTGATGTTCTGTCTCGATAATGGCGGGCCGCATCGGGAAATTTATCTGCAAGGGAATCCCGCTCTGCAAAATCGGCTCTTTTTTGTGAGTGTGAATGCGCAACATCCGGCTGCTGCGTGGATGAAGATGAATGACCCTGTGGGAGGTTTTGCCGCCATTCAAAATTTGGTTCGGGCCGGATTCATGGTTCGGACCCGGGCCGATGCGGAGGGGCGAGAAGCGCGTGCTAATGATCCGGGAAGGGCCCAGAAAGCCCTCGCGAGTGGGGCGCAATTCGTAAGCACCGATTTCCCAAAAAAAGTGCCACGCGTCAGCGAGTATGAAGTGACCTTGCCGGATAAGGCAGTGTTCCGAGTGAATCCAGTTTCGGGAACAGGGGAGTGAGTGGTGAGTGGGTGGTTCTTTTGGCCAAAGGCCTTCTTTATATCAGCCCAGCCCATCGGGCTAAGTTTTGGGGTGGGCGGTAAGGTTCACTGAAGGTGAACTTTATAATGGTCGCTTATGAGCTTGTGCTTCAGCCAAGCTTGTAGATTGGGTGGAACTTGTTACATCTCACCCGTGCAGAATCGTTTTTATCAGTCGTTCGATACCGAGAGGGCCTCAGGATATCGTCCAGAGGGGGACTTTCGTTCGCCCTTTCAGATCGACCGCGACCGCGTGCTGCACACTCCGGCCTTTCGGCGTTTGCAGAGTAAGACGCAGGTGTTTTGGAGTGGTGAGTATGACTTTTATCGGACGCGGTTAACGCACTCACTGGAGGTGGCGCAGATTGGGAAGTCGATCTGCCAATGGTTGGAGCATTCGAGCGATTTACTCCACGATGATTTCTACATTGATGGGGACTTGGTGGAGGCGATTTGTCTTTCTCACGATTTAGGGCATCCGCCATTTGGGCATGCGGGGGAGCGCTCGTTAAATCATTTTATGGCAGATTACGGTGGGTTTGAGGGGAATGCGCAGACTCTCCGTCTGCTTGCGGAGCGGATTTTTTCGCAGAGTCGGAAGGGGATGGACCCCTCGAGGGCTTTTCTCGATGGGGTCTTGAAGTATAAATCGCTGTGGTCTGAGCTGAAGACAACGACGGGCAAATTACCTAAAAACCACTTCCTCTATGATGCTCAGGAACGGCACCTCAACTGGGCGATGGGGGAGAATGACTTCC
>JALZWJ010000242.1 GCA_023300065.1 Akkermansiaceae bacterium | reverse complement strand
GGTGGGCATAAAACACATCCATTTATTTTGGGACTGGTTGATCAAATCAAGCGATGGAGGATGGTTCAACAAGGCCTTTCTTCTGGGAAGAAGCGCCGCACCAATTCGGGTGGTGGGGTATTGGGGGTGCTGGGTCGTAGCCTCCCGATTAAAGGGGCGTTGTATCTGGCCTTTGCGACGGGGATGGTGAGCCTTTTTGTGGGGGTGGAGAATGTGAGCTATAGCCGGATTGTGGAGGCGGTGGTGATCCTGATCTGTAGTCTCGCCATTTTCCATTTGAACCATCAGCGAGCGGCGCGGCGCAATGGGAGTGTGCTTTTGGTTTTTGGGGGGATGTTGATTCATCTTTGGGCGGTGAAGTTGGCTTGTGGGGTGGCGATGAATTCTGGGTTGGGCGCGAATTATGAATTTTTGATCATGCCGATGGCGCTGGCTCCGATGGTGCATTCGGTATTGTTAGGGCAGCGAGCGGGGGTTTATTCGGCGGTCTTTGTGAGTTTGTTCGGCGGCCTGACGGTGCCGAGTGATGATCGGTGGGCTTTTTTCGCGATCAGTCTTTTTTGTGGTTTGACGGCGGTCTTTGCGACGAGGCAGGTGCGGAAGCGGGGGCGGCTTTTGCGAGCGGGTTTTTGGGTCGGGTTGATGGCGTTGGTGGTAGATTTGGCATTTGCGAAGATTTCGATCAGTAGCTTGGCATTCTCAGACACGGAGAGTTTGCAGGTTTTTGGTAAGGCGTGTCTGATCGCGCTTTCGACAGGGTTGTTGACGGGGCTTTTTGTGGGTGGGGTGTTGCCGCTCTTGGAGGGGATTTTTGGTCTGACGACGGAGATCTCGTGGTTGGAGTTGACGGATCTAAATCACCCATTGTTAAGGCAGATGCAGATCGAGGCGCCAGGGACATTTCACCACAGTTTGATTGTGGCGTCATTGGCGGAAAGTGCGGCGGAAGCGATCGGGGCGAACGCGGTTATGAGTCGTGTTTGTGCGTATTTTCATGATATCGGGAAACTGAATAAGCCGGAGTATTTTATTGAGAATCAAGGCGGTTTGAATCCGCATGATGGATTGAGTCCTACGATGAGCGCTTTGATCATTGTTGCGCACGTGAAGGATGGGGTGGATTTGGCGATTAAGAATCGATTGAATCCTCGGATTTTAGAGGTCATTCAGGAACATCACGGTGACTCGTTAGTCTATTTCTTCTATCGGAAGGCTCAGGAACGGCTGCAGAAGCTGGAGGTGGAGCGGGGAAATGGTTCGGCGGACAGTGATGATTTGCCGAAGATCGATGAGAAAAGCTTCCGCTATCCTGGGCCTATTCCTCAGTCTCGTGAGAGTGGGATCATTTCATTGGCAGATGCGATCGAGAGTGCATCGCGGACGATTTCAAAGCCCTCGCCGGGGCGGATCCGTGCCTTGGTAGATGAGATCGTTTATAAGCGGGTGCGAGATGGTCAGCTTGATGGTTGCGGTTTGACAATGCGTGAGTTGACGACGGTTCGGGAGGTCTTCTCTTCAACTTTACGGAGTATGCTTCATGCTCGGATTGCTTATCCGAAAGACCAGATGGATGAGACTCCATCAGACCTTGAGAGCAAGGGAGGGAAGGTGGTCTCGGTAGAGGATATCGAGAGGGTGCGCCAACGTCTGAAGCAGGAGAACAGGTAATGGTTGAGGTTTATCCAGCTTGTGAGTCCCGAGAGATTTCTGATGAATTTTTAGCTCTACTCGAAGAGGGATGGAATACCGCTTTTGAGATGTTGAAGGGAGTCGGGGTGGGGGAGATTGCGGGGTTGGAGGTGGTCGAGATTACGTTGCTTGATGATGATGAGATGGCGCGTTTGCATGGGGAGTTTTTAGCGGATGCGACTACGACGGATGTGATTACTTTTGAACACGGCGAATTACTGATCGGGGTCGAGGTTGCGGCAAGGCAGGCTGAGGTTTTTGGGAGCCGAGTGGACCGTGAAATCGCACTTTATGGAATCCATGGAATGTTGCATCTCGCGGGATTTGATGATCGATCTGCGGCAGATGCAAAGGAGATGGCGGAGCGCCAAGAGGAGGTGCTGGTGGCCTGTTTTCCCGTAACTCTGTAATCGGAGGTGTTTTTTTCCCCCAATCCGTTCCGACTGATTGACACCTCACTCTCGTTTCAGCATTGTGCCGCAAAAGCCGGAAGGAGTGTGATAGCTCTTTTTTATTTTTTGACACACACCCTCACAACGAACCTTTAAACCGTGTATTCAAACGAAGACTATCTGATCCAACTCCTCGTAGAAGCTGGTCATCTCACAACTGAGCATGTGGATGACATCCGTTCCAAATTAGGGGACGAGCATCTCATTCAGCATTTCCTCGAACATGGGGACATTACTGAAACTGTGATCGCCGAGGTTTCCGCAACGAATGTTGGGACTCAGGTGATCGATCTAGCCAGCGGGTTCATCGATCCGGTCTTTAAGGACTTCCTTTCCCTGACTGATTGCCGCCGTTTTAATGCGGTTCCGTTCGCGGATGATGGCTCTTACCTCAGTATCGCCTTGGCTGATGTCCTCGACTTCGAGGCGCAAGATGCAATCCCGCACATCGTAAACCGTGAGTGCCAATTCTTTGCGGCTCCTCCAAAGGGGATTCAAAATGCGTGGCAGCAGATCTTCGGTGATGAAGTTGGGCAAGCAGACGCTAGTGAGCTGCAGGTGATGGGAGATGGTGGGGCCGACGATTCAGAAGCTCCTATTATTAAGCTCGTCTCTGGTATTCTGGTCGATGCTTTCAAGATGCTCGCGAGTGATATTCATATCGAACCTCTCGAAACCTCCCTCCGGATTCGTAACCGACTGGATGGTAAGCTCATCGAAGTGGCGAACCACCCTAAAAAGCTTCTTCCTGCCGTCATCGCCCGTCTTAAGGTCATGAGTGGTTCTATGAGTATTGCGGAAAAACGCATTCCTCAAGACGGCCGGATTCAAGTCAAGATGGGCGGCAAGGAAGTCGATCTCCGTGTCTCTTCTGTTCCGAGTAACCACGGTGAGAGCATCGTGATGCGTATTCTTGATAAGTCCGCACTCTCCCTCGGTCTCCCTCAGTTAGGTTTTCTCTCTGATGACCAAGCGACTTTCGCCAAGCTTCTGAAGCTTCCGGATGGTATTATTCTGGTCACTGGGCCTACTGGTTCTGGTAAAACGACCACGCTCTACGCTTGCTTGAATGAGATCAACAAGCCGGACAAAAAGATCATCACGGTTGAGGATCCTGTTGAGTATGAACTCGCGGGAATTAACCAGGTGATGGTTCGCGCTGATATTGGCATGACCTTTGCGGCAGCCCTTCGCTCAATGTTGCGACAAGCTCCCAACATCATCATGGTGGGTGAGATTCGAGATGAGGAAACCGCGAATATCTCGATTCAAGCCTCTCTCACAGGGCACCTCGTCTTCTCAACTCTTCACACTAATGATGCGCCAAGTTCGGTCGCTCGTTTGGCGGATATGGGAGTTAAAAATTTCCTCATCGCCTCTGCGGTCCGGGCGATTCTGGCTCAGCGATTGGTTCGTAAGCTCTGTGATAAGTGTAAGGCTCCCGCAGTCCTGACCGAAAAGGAATTGCGAAACCTTAGCATTGATCCCGCTCAGGTTTCTGAAGCGAATATTATGGGGCCTGTCGGTTGTGAAAACTGCCGTGACACTGGGTATCGTGGCCGAATCGGAATTTTCGAAATCTTCCTCGTCGATGATGAAGTCCGCCACCTTATCAACCAAGACCTCAGCACCCCGCAGCTCCGTCGCCGGGCGCGGGAGTTGGGGATGCGCACCCTCCGAGAGGATGGAATCCGGAAGGTCCTTGTCGGGATGACCTCCGCCTCAGAAGTCATCGGAGTCACGATGTCTGACGACGACTAAACACCCCTCCGCACACA
>JALZWJ010000241.1 GCA_023300065.1 Akkermansiaceae bacterium | reverse complement strand
GATTTACCTGCAAATCACGGATCGCGATCGCCACATCATTAAAGACACAATACCCCTCCCCTCGGTTCTCAAATGAATGGTGTGTCCCGCCCGCTAAAACGGCCGACACCCCATCTTCCAACGCCGCATAACACGCCTGCCGCGTCGCCTCCACCTCCGTCGCGCTCCGCTGGTAAAGCTTCGGAGTTAACGGTAATCCCAGCAACATCTGCTCCTTCAAATCAAGCTGACCATGATAAATCTTAGAGAGATAATTCGTGTCATGAACCCGCTTTAGAACGTGTGTCTCTGCCGCCTGTACCTCGATGATGTCCTCACCTTTTAAGGTCCCGCTCGTCACGAGCATGTCTTTTGAGACCTCGAACTTATCCATCGGAAACGGGTGCCCGTTTGGGAGCTCAAGGTAGAATTCAGAGGAGTAAAAGCAGCGCATTTTGATCTGCCCATAGTCTCACGCGCTTCGCCCCAGCCTGCAAGACTAGACTCCTCACTGGAATTTTCCAAAAACTCAGTTAGCCTCCTCCCACCTTGATCGCACGCGCCCTCACCCTCCTTCTTAGCACCGCCCTCTGGCTTTCCGCCCAGAATGGTCCTAAAATCACCGTCGAGGCTGCCCCAAAGGACCCTTTTGTCATCCAGAAGACCACCGTCTACCCTTGGAAAAAATCCATCACCGCTACCGTCTTCTGGATTGGCGAGACCCCCACCCGCAACAACCCCACTCCAAATAACAAATCATCGTGGGACCAAAACTGGCAAAAAAACTTCGGTGGCTTCGATAACCCAAACCCCAAAGCCCGCACTGGCTACCTCCCCACCGGCATCACCCCCGGCCAAAACCCCTTCTACATCGCACTCCCCTATAACGACTGCATCAACCACCGCATGCACCGACCAGAAGCTGCCCGCGTCATCCCGTGGTGGAAACGCGGCCCAACCACCCCAGGGACCAGCGTCTGCAAGGGTCGCTGGCTCCAAATCTACTGCCCCTCCACTAAGAAAATTTGCTACGCCCAGTGGGAGGATTGCGGCCCCTTCGTCACCGACGACTGGCAATACGTCTTCGGCAACAAACGCCCTAAAAACACCAAAAACCAAGGCGCGGGCCTCGACATCTCACCCGCCGTTCGCGACTTCCTCGGCGTCGGCAATAAAACCACCGTCCACTGGCGTTTCATCGAATTCTCACAGATCCCCCAAGGACCATGGTCAAAATACGGCACCAATAATCCCTTCGTAAACAAGAAGGTCGATGTCGACCTCGCAGAACGCTCCCGCTACATGGACTACCTCTACAAACTCCGCGACGAAGCACAGAAAAACAGACGGTAAAAAAATAGATAAAACAAAACTTAAGTCCCGCTCTTCCTCACACGCCCTACAGATTTCTAAGATGAAAAACACTCTCCTCACCTTCCTCGCCCTCGCCACCATTCTACCTGCTCAGGCACAAGCTCCTGGCGTCGCCATCTTCGAACAATCGAAAAAAGGTCTCAGTGCCGAAGAACACGAAATTGGCCAGCAAGTCGAAGCCTTCATGAAAGAGGGAAAAACCCTCAGCCTAGAAGCCTCTAAAATCTTGATGAAGACACCGATTCATCACCCCCTCAGCCTCCCCGCTTCTCTCGATCAAGAACTCACCCCCACCGCGATCGCCAACCTCGCTGAAAAAAGCAGCTACCGCGTCGGCTGGGCCTACCTCTGCAAACACTGCGATAGCTGGCACGCCAACCTAGCCGGGGGATACGCAATCACCACGGATGGCACCCTCGCCACCTGCGCCCACGTCATCAAAACCGACCTCACAAAATTCCGTAAAGGAGCCCTCATCGCCGTAGATCACAGCGGCAAGGTCTTCCCCGTCACCTCCATCTACGCCTACGATGCCAAAATCGATGGTGCCATCATCAAAATTGACGCCGAGACCACCCCCCTCGCCCTTAACGACCAAGTCACCCCGGGCGATGCCGTCTTCTGCCTCAGCCGTCCACTCAAACAGGGAAAATACTTCAGCGAAGGCATCGTAAACCGCTTCTTCTGGAGCTACACCGCCCGCGGAAATGACCCAAACTCCATCAAAGCGATGGGAGCCCTGAAGCTCAACGTCAGCACCCGTTGGGCTCCCGGATCCAGCGGCTCAGCCGTCCTAGACACCTATGGCAACGCCATCGGCCACGTCGCCCTTATTAAGACCCTCGCCAAGCCACAGGCGAAAAAAGACGCCCCGCGTAACCCGACCCTCATCACCATTCACACGGCCACACCAGCACGTGCCATGATGGCCCTGACCAGAGAGCCCTAAAAAAATCCGCGAGTTCCCTTCCTCTCAAAAAATCCTCCTGTCCTGCATCAGACATGCTAGCCTGTCGCCGTTAGACCGCTTCACGCCAATCATGAACGACCAGTCAGACATCGGAGAGGAACTCAAAAAAGCCCGCCAAAGACGCGCGCTTTCTCTCGAAGATGTGGCCCGCAAAACCCACATCCCCCTCGCCACCCTGAAAGGGTTGGAAGAGGGCGACTACTCCAACTCCACCAGCTCAGTTTACACCAAAAGCTTTCTAAGCCAATACTCCGACTTCCTCCGCATCGACGCGGACGAGGTCGTAGAAAATTTTAACACCGGAAACATCGTCACCGAGCCCGATCAGATAAAATTCTTAACTCAGAAAAACTCCCCCTCCCACCAGCCCACCGTCTCCAGCCGCCCCTCCCTGAACATAAAACGGCTGCCCCAGCCATCATCGTCGCTGAAAACGATGATCAATAACTTCTAAGCTCTATGCCTCTACCACTGGTCATTACCCAAGGCGACCCCGCTGGCGTCGGCCCCGAGCTTTCCCTCAAAATCCTCGCGAATCCCCCCTGCCCAAATCTTAAAGTCATCGGCTGTCAAAAGCACCTCGCCGAACTCGCCGAACAGCTCAAACTTCCCTTCTCCGCCGAGCACATCATCGACCTCCC
>JALZWJ010000240.1 GCA_023300065.1 Akkermansiaceae bacterium | reverse complement strand
TCCCACTGGCCGGATGAGCTGAAGTTCATCCACTGATTGTAGAGAGCCTCCTCGCTGCTGTCGTCAAAGTCGTCGTCCATCGATGCGAGCGGTTAGGCTAAGATGCAGGGGCCGCTGTGTTGTTGGTTGATGGCGTTCATCTCGATCACTCTCGGAATTTGGAGGGTCTTGTGGAAGGAGTTTTTTTACTCAGGAGAAGATGTCTCTCTGGGGGGAGTTGACTTGGCCCTGATCCAAAACCCGACGATGCCTACGGCGACCATAAAGATGGCGGCGATTTGGTAGCCTGAAATCGTGTTGAAGAAGGGTTTTTGCGTAGCCCGCATGAACTCGTGAGCGAAGCGGAAGAGCCCATAAGCGATGAGGTAGAGGTGGAAGTGTTGACCGCTGAGAAGTCGACCGCGCCGCAGATGGGAAATTGTTAGCAGCGCGATCAGATTGAAGAGCATTTCAACGGGAACAGCAGGCCAGCGCCCAAGTTGCAGGAAGTCGCATTCCACTCCCTGACAGCATCCCTGGGTGAGGCAACCGATGCGACCGACCGTGACTACAATTGGAATCACGAGGGCAAAGCGATCACCGGTGGCTTGCGAGTAGCCGATGATTCTTTTGGCGATCTCTACCCCGAGAAAGCCGCCGAGGAGAGCGCCGGTGATGGATTTCCCAGCCATCCAATGAAGAAGTCGGTCTTCGGAGTCGGTGAAAAGCCAACCTTCGGAGGCGAGGTAGACTAGTTTTGCGCCGAGGAAAGATGAGAATAAGGCACTGATATAAATGACGACGAGACGTGGATCACGGCGTGCGACCCGTGACCAGTAGACGATGGAGATGACGATGCCGGTGAACATCGTGAGGGTGTAAAAATTTGGAGTCGGAAGATCAGGCATCAGGGCTTGCTGAGATAGTAGCGGCAGAATGAATCTAGTTTTCCGTCTGGGCGGATGACATGGGTGCAGCAGCGGTCGATGCGATCATCATCCCAAGTCCAGGCATCCATGAAAGGTTTGATGAAGAGGCGAAAGGTGTCCTTTTCTTCGAGTTCAAACTTTTTTAACATCTCTCCGAGTGCCGTATTATCGCAGCCACATTCGGTGAGGTCTTCGAGGCGGTAACGGATTTTATCCTGAAGGAATCCCTGCACTTTTGCGAAGTCGATGAAGTCCGAGATCGAACGAGTGCCAAGGGGTGTTTTGAGAAGGTAGCCGATGGTGGCGCAGTTCGGGTCGCCGCAGGGAAGGGGGGTAAAGTCTTCCGCGCTAAGTTTCCCTTTCGAGTTTTCGATGAGTGACAGGATGACGTCGGCGACATTCAGACGCTGTGGGGGCGCAGTGCCGAGGGGCTGTCTCCCGGAGTGAAACATCGGTTGGAAGGACACGCCGCGGCAGGCTTGATACTGAAGTCCGAACTCAATGGTGGCCCATAAATCGTTGAGGTTTTCGGGCATCACGGTGGTGGCGAGAGTGATGGGAAGGGCGATTTTTTCGCAATTCTCGAGGGCGCGCTTTTTCATCTCACGCAGGTCGGCTCCGCGCAGTGCGATTTGCCCCGCTTCCTGAGTGCCATCAAACTGAAGGTAGACTTGGAGGTCTCGCTGCGGGACTCGCTTGGCGGGTTGGGTGAGAAACTCGGAGTCACCGGCGAGCTTCAGGCCGTTGGTGTTGATGAGGCAGTAGTCGATGCGGGGTTCTGCTGAGATCCAATCGAGGAGTGCGAAGAACTCGGGATGTAAGGTGGGTTCACCGCCGGAGAGTTGCAGAAGCTCGATGTGACCTTTGCGATCAAGGACCCCTTTGATTCTTAATTTGAGGACTTCAAGAGGGTGGTATTTGAGTCGCTCGCCGGTGCCGGGAGGGGAGTCGGCAAAGCAAGTGGGGCAAGTGAGATTACAGGAATCGACGATTTCGATCAGGGCGAGGCAGGTCGAGAGTTTTTCGATGGTCTCGGGTTGCTTCGCATTGAGACCGAGGGTTCCACTTTCGCCCCGTTCATCGACGGCATGGCAGGCGCAAGTTGAGTCACAGCGGTTGTCATCCGAGCCCTGCGCCATCCAGTAGAAACGGGCGTCCGAGGAGATGAGAGACTCATGACTTCCGTGTTCTGGACAGGTTCGGGTGAGGTAGACTTTCGCGGGGATTTTGCCGGCTCCGTTGAGCTTCCAGACTTCGGCGGGGGCCATCTCGAGACAGACTGGGCAGCGGGATTGGGTCTTTTTTAAGAGCTCCTTCTTGAGGGTAGGAATCATGATTTCAGTAGTTAGAGCTGGTGATCGCGCAGATGCCAAAAAAAGAAGCGATCCAGATGAAGGGTATGACGAAAATCTGAGCCATACAAAAACCAACGACCCAGGCGGGCCGATCTGGATGTTTCCCTCCACTGGAAATGTCACGGAGTCTAGCGTCCAAAATGCCGCAGAAAATTGTGGTGATGATGATGAGGAACCAGAATAGGAAAGGGGAGTTCAACTTAAGCATAGCCGAGCCTAAGAATAAGAAGAGAACACCCAAAAAGGCGGGAGAAATCCAAAGGAAAAAGCGGCTCCAGGCGTATCCCACTAAGGGGGGATTGTTGTCGCCAAGGTAGGAGTCCTCCCGTTTTGCGGATTTCTTTACTGGATCTGGATCATTCATTGATGGTGAAGACTAGCATTCACACGTGACCGCGTAACATCGAAAGTGAGCTAGTGATGATCGTTTGGAACGATGGTCATTTTAGTAGAAATTACCTGGAATGCTGCAGTAACCAAAAAGACAAATGAGCCAGGTGAAAGGGATGAGGAAAACCTGAGCTAGACAAAAAACAATGACCCAAAAGATCCGGTTTGGATGTCTTCCTCCGCTGCCGATATCGCGAATTCTAGCGTCGAAAATGCCGCATCCAATCGTGGTGATGACGATTGAAGCCCAAAACGGGAAAGGAGAAAAGACGAAGCCATCATCGACAATCAAAAGAAATATGAGAATCGCCAAAAGGGCTGGAGCAATCCAAAGGAAAAAGCGGAGCCATGCCTGTCCCGCTGATGGAGGGGGGCGATGGCCTTTGTCTCCAAGATAGGGGCGCTCCCATTCTCTGGCCTCTTTCACTGGATCTGGATCGTTCATCAGAGGGTGATCCTATCTCTTCCCTGCCTCCGTGCAGAATCGAAAATCCCTCATGGATCATCATTTTAAATGATCGCAAAATCATGATGGAATTTCTGCGAAGAACGCGGCGTGGAATTTCGAAGCCGAAGTGCAGATCCTCGGTGAATTTAGGAGTGGTTTGCGTTCTTCTTACGCCGTCTACGATTACGGTATCCATCCCAGATCTCAGAATAAAGACCAAGTGCGACTAATAAGATCAGTCCTGTTACGGCTATTCTCACTCCCCATTCTAGGATCTTAGAAATCGCGCCATCTCGATGCCAGATCCAAATGAGGAAGCTCCAGAACGCGACAAAGATGCCACCAAAAATCAGGCAGCGAATGGGGAAGCTGAGTCGATGGAGACGTGCCATGGGGCCGGTGTAGAGTGAGATCTTGCCCATTTTTTTGTGAACCTCCACGAGGGTGAGGGCCTCGTAAACCTTGGCCATGGGCCAGAGGGGGACGTGAAAAATGAGACAGAGGGCTACCCCGACAATGACGAAGCATTGCCATGGGAAGAGGAGGACGACAATGGGCCATTTCATGTCTAATACTTTGTTGTAGATCTTTAAAAGCCACACCCCAAAGGTGAAGGGAGACCAGAGGACTTTGAGGACGGGATCCCTTTTACGGAGAGCCCGGATGAGGGCCTTTTGGTTCGCCGAGTCCTGTGGGTCGAGTTGGAGAGCTGCGCGGAATGATTCTTCCGCTGCGGCGTAGTCTTTTAATTCATCAAGTTGGACTTGGCCGATTTGATAGTGCGCGTAGTCGTTCTCAGGATCGGCACGCAGGACCTCGCGGTAGCCCGCGATTTGTTGGTGATGGGAGAGTTTGGAAGCGCCTTTGCTGATCGCCCCGATCTGGGTCCGCAGAGAGATGAGCCGGGTATCGTCAGGATTCAGCGCGGCGGCTTTTTGGACACACTTCGTGGCCTCCGGCGCATCCTCGAAGTGGATGCAGAGATGGGCCATGAGTGCCCAGTTATCGATGTCATCGGGATCGAGCGCGATCGCCTTCCGGCAATGATCCTCCGCCGGGCCTGCCCGGTTCATTGAGA
>JALZWJ010000239.1 GCA_023300065.1 Akkermansiaceae bacterium | reverse complement strand
TTCCGATCTCATGCCCTTCCGCGACAATGCGGCGCACAATCTGAGGATAACGGTCCACGTTCCCACCAATCACATAAAAAGTCGCCTTAATATTGCGAGCGCGGAGAATGTCGAGCAAGCGCGGAGTGTTCTGTGGGTGAGGCCCGTCATCGAAGGTCATGGCCACGTAGGGATTTGTAGAAAGTCCGCGAGAGTAACTCACGGTGCTCCCGCCGAACTGGGAAGGTAAATTCATGTTAGGATTCCGTAATCCTTGGTTCACATAAGCTGGGGGGCGGTACTGAGTGTTTGCGCTAACCTTCACGGGCTGACTCGCGGTTGCCGCAGAGGCAGTGGGGCTTGACGAGGTAACACCGGGGCTGAGGTGATCTCTCTGCGCTGAACATGCCGGCAAGGCAATGATCGCTCCGGAGGTCAGCTTTAAAATTTTTCGTCGCTTCATAGTTGGCTCTCCAACATGATCTCGACTTTGAGGATTGTCACGCATTTCCCAAGCGTGCCGAAAAGATGTCGCAAAGCCATTCTCTGGCGGACCTCCCGCAGAAGACCAAACCTTCCATATCAGCTCGACAGAAGCCCGCGCACCCGCCAGCTTTTCGGCCTATGTCGAAGCCAAAACTGTTTATCCCAGGACCTGTTGATGTCGCCCCCGAAACCTACGCCGCCATGGCTGGCCCCGGCATTGGACATCGGGGTAAAGATTTTGAAGAACTCTACGCCTCCATCCAGCCCGGCATTCGGCAGGTCGTCGGCACCACCCGCCCCGTCTTTTTCTCTACTTCTTCCGCCTGGGGTGTGATGGAGGGCTGTATCCGCAACCTCGTCAAAACAAAGGTCCTCAACCTCTGCTGCGGAGCGTTCTCAGATAAATGGTATGGTGTCGCCCAAAGCTGCGGGAAAGACGCTGAGAAGATTCAAGTCGAATGGGGCCAGCCCATCGACCCAGAGGCCGTCCGGGCAAAACTCGCCGAAGGTGGCTTTGATACCGTAACCCTCGTTCACAATGAGACCTCCACTGGTGTTCTCAATCCTCTCGAAGAGATCGCCGAAATTGTAAATTCTTTCGACGGCGTCCTCCTTGTCGTCGATACCGTTTCATCCCTCTCCGCCATGCCGATCAACTTCGACAAGCTCGGGATCGATGTCCTCCTTGCCGGAGTTCAGAAAGCGATCGCCCTTCCTCCCGGCCTCGCCGTCTTCGTCACCTCAGATGCCGCCCTCGAACGCGCCGCCACGATCAATGACCGCGGTTACTACTTCGACTTCTGCGAGTTCGCAAAAAACGATGCCAAGGACAACACCCCTTCCACCCCCGCCATTCCTCATCTCTACGCCCTGCGAGAGAGAGTGAATGTGATGCTGGAAGAAGGCTTAGAGGCCCGCTTTGCTCGCCATAAGTCAAACAATGAATTGGTCCACGAATGGGGCAAACGTCATGGCTTCGAACTCCTCCCGCCAGAGGGCTCACGCTCCCTCTCCCTCTCCTGCTTCATCACCCCAGATAACCTAGATCAAGCGGGATGGATCAAGTCCATCATCACGAATCACAACATCGCGATCAATGGCGGCTACGGTAAAATCAAAGGCAAAACCTTCCGCATCTCAAACATGGGGAATGAAACCACCGAAACGATGCTGGAAATGCTCGCCGCACTCGATGCCGAGCTCCCCAAGTTCCTCTCCTAGTCAGAGATCCTTATCGAGAAAACCAAAGCCCCTCCGATTGACGGCGGGGCTTTTTTGTCGCTACTTCGCAAACTGAACCTCGCTTAGGCAGACTTCCTTCAGCCGAAAACTATCGTGATACATTCCCCCAGTCGCCTTCAAACAGCAATCATAGCACGCAACCATTCCTTTATAACGTCGGACACGGTCGATGACTTTCCCGCACTCAGGGCACTCGTAACGCCACTTACGTTTCAAATTGCGGCTCGGTAAAGCGAGTTCGTGCGTTGCCTTCTCCCCCGGAATCCCGACCTCGGCGCAAGCCTTTTGCCACTCCACCCCATGACTCTTAATCGACCGGTTTGGATTTCGCTCGTAGGCGATAAGATGGGCCAGCTCATGCAAAACGGTCTGCCGCACCTCGGCCTTCGAGATCTCAAGGAGTCTCGGATTTAACTCTATCGCACCTTTCGGCCAAAAGGCACGTCCCGCGCAAGAACGCATACGGGTATTCCACTCGACCGTCACGCGCTTCGTCAAATCACCAAGATTTAGCTCAGTCAGTAAGCCGACACAAAACTGTGTCAGCTTCACATCACGCCCGCTCAAACGCGGGCCAGAACGTGATTCAGTCCGCGCCCGCGTCGGAGCGTTCCGGCTCACAGAACTTTCTGCAAAGCTGAACTTCATCTGACGCTGGGGAAGAAACATCACCACAATCATTACGGGTTTCTTAATTATTTCAAGACCCTAAACAAAAAAACGTGAAATTGCTCTGCCTCCAACCGACGGGAAATTTCAGCTTGTCGGAATCCCCTCATCCCCTGACCTTCCCCGCATGCCTGAGTTTAACTCCCTCGCGATTCTCCTCATCGTCGCTCTTTTCCTTCTCTGGAAGCTCGATTTCATCGCCACCATCCTGACGCTCAAAAACCTCAAACCAGAACTCCCAGAAGAATTCCGCGGCGTCTGGGATGATGAAAAATACCACAAAGCACAGGCCTATGAGAAAGCACAGGCCCAGTTCGGAATCATTTCTTCCATCACCTCGCTCGCCGTCCTCTTTGTCTTCTGGTTCCTAGGTGGCTTCGGTTGGCTCGATGGCCTTGTAAACTCCTTGGGCATGGGCTCCATCCAGACCGGCCTCAGCTTCATGGGTATCCTCTACCTCGCCTCATGGGCCGCCTCTCTCCCCTTCGATCTCTACCACACCTTCGTTCTGGAAGAGCGTTTTGATTTCAACAAAACCACCGCTAAAACCTACATCACGGATCAAATCAAATCCCACCTTCTCACCGCAATCCTCGGTGGACTCATCGTAAGCCTCATTCTCTGGATTTTTCAATCGGTCCCGAACGCTTGGATCTGGGCTTGGCTCAGCTTCACCGTCATCTCCCTAGCCCTCACCTACCTCGCACCATCCTTCCTCCTCCCGCTCTTTAATAAGTTCACGCCGCTCGAGAACGAGGAACTCAATCTCGCCATCAACAAAATGGCTAAGACTTGCGAATTCCCCCTCACCGAGATCTCCGTGATGGATGGATCCAAGCGCTCCTCTAAGTCCAATGCCTTCTTCACCGGATTCGGAAAGCGTAAGAAGATCGCCCTCTTCGACACCTTGATCGAGAGCCAGACCACTGATGAACTCGTCGGCGTCCTCGCTCACGAGATCGGGCACTTTAAGAAAAAGCACATCGTGCAACGCCTCGTCATCTCCATCGTCCAGACCGCCGTCATCTTCTTCCTCTTAGGAATGGCGACCGACCCCGAGAGCGCCTTCGGCAGTCAGCTTTACGCCGCCTTTGGCATCCCTGTCGATTCCCCGGCCGCCATCGCAGCAGGCCTCGTCCTCTTCATGATCGTCTTCAAGCCCGTCTCCCGCGTCCTCTCCGTCTTCATGAACCTCCTCTCCCGCAAGCACGAGTTCGAGGCTGACCACTATGCCAAAGTGGCCCAAGGCAGCCCTGAGCACCTCACCATGGCTCTCAAAAAGCTTTCCAGCAACAACCTCTCCAATCTCACCCCTCACCCCCTTGAGGTCTTTCTTCACCACTCACACCCACCGCTCCTCCAGCGGCTACGCGCACTCAATCAAAGCAAGTAATGGCGACTAGCCTCCTTGACTTACCAAAGGGCAACAGAACACACTCCTGCCAGTTCCAAGCTCGCTTCTCCTAACTTTACCATTCCGACTGCCGACATGCTGAAAACTATTCTCTTCCGACTCACTCAGACCGTGATCGTCGTTTTTCTGCTCGTCACCTTCACCTTCTTTGCCATCCGTGCAATGCCC
>JALZWJ010000238.1 GCA_023300065.1 Akkermansiaceae bacterium | reverse complement strand
GAGGACTACCTCGGCGGCCTCGGCGAGCAAGTCTACGGCAACACTTGGCACCCCCAGCGTGGCCAAGGCCACTATGGATCAAACCATAGAAAAGGCTCCCGCATTTCCCCTATTCCCGGAACCACCCACCCCATCCTCACCGGTGTCTCTCCCCTCCACGCCTACTCCGGCGCTTACATTTCCAAAGCCCCTGCCGACTCCACCCAGCTCCTCCAAGTCCAAGTCCTCAAAACCTTCGGCCCCAGCGACGAACTTGAGCCAGGAAAAAAAATCGTCAATGCCGGTTGGGCCCGCGATCACTACATCGCCCCCTCTGGCGCTAAAAAAGAAGCCCGCGTCGTCTATACTTCCTTCGGAGCTTCGGAAGATCTCGCTGATGAGAATGCCCGCCGCTTCCTCATCAACTCCACCTTCTGGGCCCTCGGCCTTGAAGCCAGCATCAAGCCCGACCTTAACGTCGACTTCGTCGGTGGCTTCAGCCCCAGCCCCTACACCACCGGAGCCTTCTTCCGTATGGGCGTAAAGCCCGCCGACCTCGCAGGTTGGGAAAGCTCTGTCATGCCCGTTGAGGCGAAATATAGCGGCATCGATGATAAAAAAGAAAAAGCGATGAAACGCAACCTAAACGTCCTCAAAAATCGCCCCGAAACAGTCGAACGCATCAAAAAAGCCCACCCAGATTTCACCCTCGAGAGCCTCAAATCAGCACCTGCTGACAAATAGGAAAACATCCTTCCTCTGGCCTAAGCAGCCGAACGAACAAAACCCAGCGCCCAAGCTCTGGGTTTTTTCATCGCAAAAAATCAAGCTCGCCCCCAGCAACCCCGCGAGGACTAAAATGTCGGACGAGGTGTCAGAGAAAGTATGCGAGGAGCCGGCGGCGTCGGCGGCCTCGTCATCACCGAAACGCTTACTGCCAGCGGAGTCATCCTAAAAACAAGCTATCCAGCTTACGATGGGAATGGTAACGTCACCGCCGTGGTTGAGAATATTGGGAACACCGCCACCGTCGTCGCGACCTACCGCTACGATGCGTATGGCCAACTCATCGCCACAACCGGCGACCCCAGCAAAAGCGCCTACCGCTTCAGCACCAAACCCTACGACGAACTCACCGGCCTCTACTACTACGGCTACAGGTATTACGATCCAGTGACGGGAAGGTGGCCAAGCAGAGATCCGATTGGAGAAAGTGGGGGTTTGAATCTTTACGGGATGGTTGGGAATGATGCTGTTGATTCTGTGGACTATCTAGGACTTGCAGAAAGAAATTCGTGGTTAGTAGAATCAGATAAGCGTGCTGCATGGCTCAAGAAAAATCAAAAAGATGGAAACATTCTTGAGGGGATTGGAAACTTCTTTGGGGCAACTTTTTACGGAATCGGTGGATCTTTTGGGCAAGTAGGCAAAGAGATGAACCCTGCTGATCCAGATGCCAAGATGAGTCCGCAAGCAGTCCTTAAGGAAATGACACAGCCTGACGATAATCAGCGTTTCCCGAATGATACAGGTTTGCCGGATAGCGAATGTGAATGGTGTATCTCTGGGAAATGGAGGGGGACGGTAACTGGTGGATTTGGAGCCGCATTTTTTATAGGTGGAGGAAGTTTTAAAGGAGAGGTGAAATGCGTGGAGCAAGAGCACGTCAAAGCAGACGTGACAGTAGTGACAGGTGCTTTAGGTATTGTCGCAAGTGGAGGAGCTGGTTATGTTGGGCAACTCTCGATTGAGTTAGTCGGGGCCAAGACCGCTGCAGACCTTCCTGGTAAGAGATTCGGAACTTTTGCATCTGCCTGGTCATTTAATAAAGGAAAGGGTGGAGGAATAGGGGGCAATTTTGCTGGTGGTGAATCAAGTCCTGGATTTGGTGGGAATTATAACATGTTTCTATTATGGGTTCCTGGGACCGTTCAGTAATAATTTTAAATGAAATTGCTCGCTGGATAATTCTTTATCTTTGCGTAAAGGCTTTGGTGGGAGATCATCAAATTGAAGTTAAGATCGGCGGTGGTATAGCATTGTCTGTTTGGCTTATCGAGGCGGGTCTTCGCCTTAGAAGGTCTAAGAACTAATTTTTTCGGCTGTTCGAGACTAAGGTGCCACATAAAACATGTCACATAAAACATGTCAGGCATGTTTTAAAGCGAAGCTCCCTCATTCTTTTAGCTGCAATGATCTTACGACGGGGTGGGGCGGTTCGAGTTGGCGCAGAGTTTTCGTAATGGTGCATTTTATGAGGCTGACACGTTGAAGGTGTTCTGGCTCCTACGTTCAAAGCCTTCCTCTTACCTTCTTCTGCTCTTTTGAAACTCTACTTGGTATGATTGGAAATTGAGAAACCAGACCCGTGTGAGGTCACGCTCATGATGATCTATCGTCTCCCTCGACGTTGATCGATTTTGCCGTCGCCATCCCGATCTTCTCCGTACTCCATTTCATTCTCGAAGTGGACTCTGGCACGGCGGCCTTGTGAAATATGGTCGCCGTAGGATTTGCGCTCCTCACTCTTGGCGAATGTGGCATTTGCGGCGAGGAGGGCGGCTCTGATTTCGGTCGGCGTGGAGTCGGCTTTCAGCTCCTTCAGGACCTTTCCTTCCGTGCCAAATTTACTGGATTGGATGATCACGATGCCCTCTTTCATTTGGGTCCCGCTAACCGCTTTACGCCAGTCCGCATCCTCTGATTTTGAGAAGAAATCGAGGTGGAATTTTCCGACCACGTTTGGATCCGCCATCACGGGGGTGAGGTTCCGACGGATCGCCTTTTGATCGCTCTTTTTGGTAGTTACGAACAGCAAGAGGCGTTGGTCACCGGAGGCGACATTGAGGGCTTGGCGGAAGGTGTGGAAATTTTGAGTGAGTGGGAGTTGGTCTGTTCCTTTTCGAGGGTATTTTTTGGCAATTCTCTCTAGTGCTGTGATGGAGACTTTCGCGAGGTCTTTATCAGAGAGCGCTGCTCCCCGGCGGCCGAAGATCATGGAGGGGCTGCGGCCAGAACGGGTCAGGCGTTCCTTGCCATCCGGCGCGAGGATGCAAAAGGCAGTATTGGCAAAGCTGCCATTGAGGAGGGTTCGGACGAGGTCTTGGTGCGCTTGACTCTCGTAGGACTCCAGGCGGACGCAGACAAACTGGCGGGTCGCGGTGATGAACTTTTTTTGCGAGAACAGACTGTTCTGCGTGTTGGTGTAACCCGGTCAGAAGACGCCGGGAATCCCATTACAAGTCGCGGCGGCGGCCATGAAAAAGATGGGTCGGTTACTCCGCTTGGCCTCTGCGAGTGCGTTGTCCCAGGTGGTATACCAAGCGATGCCTGCTTCCCCAACCGCTTGCGGGCTGGCTCCAATCTCACTGGGGGCGGTCCGGTTCCGCTGCGCCGGGAGGGAGAGGGAGGTGATAGAGAGCGCTAGCCCAGTCAGGGCGATGATGAGTGGGGTGGGGAGAGCGGGGAGAGTTGAGGGAAGGTTTTTTTTCATCGTGCTGATGGTTGAGCTGTGAGTGCAGGTGCTCACTCCATGAAACCCAGTTCAGCCCTAAAAGTTGCGTGAGCGTTCTCGCGTCCTACTCTGATGAGTTCTAAGGTTTAAAGGAATCAGTCCGGAATGGGCGGGCTGGGAGGCCGGCCGCATTGACTAAGTTCACTTCGGGTAGGCCTGCGAAGGCGTAGCGGACGTATTTTGGAGAGTCCGCTTTATCGGCCGAGAGGGTGATTTGATTTCCCTTAATTTGAGCATCAGCACGGAACCAATTTTTTGAGTCATCGGCGATCCAGAAGGCGGTGGGTGCTTTTTGATCCTCCGTGGTCAGGCCATCGGCGTGGTCAAAGTGGACGATGAGCGCACGGCCCTGAGTGGTGACTTTCTGGAAGGTCGGACCGTTGGCGATGATTTTTTTACCAAGGGTGTTTTTTGCGGCAGCGAGGGCGAGGCGCTTTCCGATTGGGAGCTTATCCTTGGGGTGGATGTTTTTAAGATCACCGAGGTCGATGGTGTTGATGACGGTGGTGTGGGGAAGGTCCAGCACCGTAAGCTGCTGTTCTCTCATCCATGCCCAGGAGTGTGCGATGGGGCTTTGTGCTTGGTTCGGGGCCCCAACTTTAGGGCCGGTAGGCAGCACTTTTCCGTAACCTGGGAGCATGACGACCATGAATTGCATATCCTCTTGCTTCCATTCTGTGCGGTAGCGCTGGATCCATTTTTTTAAAGTGTCGCCGTAGCGCAAAACGCCAGAGTGGCGGCCATACCATGGGGACTTTACCATGCCCGCCATCGACTGCGCATTGCGTTCGCCTTGATACCAGACTAGGCCACGACAGGCGAAGGGGGCGAGCGGCTTGATCATGGCATTGTAGAGGATGTTGGGCTGCCGACGGATGAAGACGTCCTCATGTCTCGACCATTTCTGAGGTTTATCGAAGGAGGTCTGGAGGGCAGTCCGCGTTTTTTGATCACGGTCGAACTCGCTCATGATTTTGGCGAAGTGAGGCACGGTCTCTGCCATGTCGCGCGGCATCCAAGCTTCAAGTGAGGAACTCCCCCAGCTGGCGTGGATGATGCCTACGGGGAGGCCTGCCGCTTTCTGGAGAAAGTGCGCAAAGGAAAAAGCGACGGCGCTGGAAGGATGCGTTTCCTCCCATTTCCCACCGCAATTCTCTTGCTCGGTGAAGGCGGCCGCACGAGGAACCTCGTAGACACGGAGTTGTTTCGCCTTCGGGATGAGGGCTTTGATCTCTGGGATGGCCGCCGTTTCCATTTTCATGTTCGATTGACCGGAGCAGATCCAGACCTCTCCGACCACGACATCTTTTAGCGTGATTTTATTCTCGCCGGTGATTTTCATGATGCTCCCTCTGGTGGTCCCTGTGAGGGGGGCGAGTTGGATGAACCACTTCCCATTTTGATCAGTTTTCCCATTCTGAGTCTGCCCTGCGAAGGTGACGGTGATTTTTTCCCCAGGGTCCCCAGTGCCCCAGACCGGAATTGCCATTCCTTGTTGTAAGACCATGCCTGATTGGAAGAGTGAGGCGGGGCGCACCTCTGCCACGGAGGTGGAGAGGGTGGCAAAAAGGAGAGAGAGCGCGAGAGAGGAGGCTGAGGCAGGAGATGGAATAGGGGTCATGACAAGGTGGGAGGCGACCAGTGGATTCTTCCAAATTTTAAATGATGAAGCAAGATTCGTAGATGTCTGATCGGCCTGCACGTGGGGGGGCAGAGAATGATCTAGATCTGTGAATGAGATTTCGATAACTTGGAGCCCATGAATATTTGGCAAGGATACTGCGCGCTCCTCATCGTGACTCTGTCCACGGCCTCCGCAAAAGTGGGCGAGTCCCGTGAATGGACCTCGGCGGATGGTCGTAGGTTGACGGCGAAGTTGGAGAAGGTCTCAGAAGGTCGCGTGACGTTGCGAAGCAAGGGGAGGAGTTTCATTTTAAAATTGGGAGACCTTTCGAAGGCCGATCAAGACTTTGTGAGGACGCTGACGGCCGCAGAGGGTGATGAGGCGACTCGGAGTGAGGGATTTACCGAAGGGAAGTATGCCCCTGCGGTGAAGGGCGAGTGGATTAAGTTTCCCTCCGAGAACGGTCACCTACTCTTCCAATTATTTATTGGGAAAGACGTGAAGCGCAAGAAGGCGGGGCCGCTGGTTCCCCTCGTCATTCATTTGCATGGTGCGGGTGCGCGGGCCGATGATGTGAGGGCTGGGAAGGTGGAGATCGCTGCGCAAGAGCTCGTGAGGCCGGACTTTTATAAAGATCATCCCTGTGTCGTCTGTGTTCCGACTTGTCCGCCTGATCCCCAAACGTGGGGGAAGCAGACGGCGAAGTTAGAAAAGTTGGTCGATGATCTTGTCGCAAATCTCCCCATCGATCGGAGTCGGATTTACCTCTCGGGCTACTCACAGGGAGCGCAGGGGATTGGCAAGATGTTAGAGAGCCGGCCTGAAGCCTACGCCGCGGCGATCTTCGCCGACGGTGGACCAAATGATTCATGGCCAGGTAAGGTGAAGACTCCTCTGTGGAGCTATTATTCCGGTGAACGCGATAGCTCAAAGGCCGCAATTTGGCAGGAGGGTTTTCAAAAAGATGGTGTGGAATATCGCTTCAATATTTTACCGGAAGTGAAGCACAACAGCATCCACTGGAAAATTGCGAAGGAGCCAAAAGTCCTAGAGTGGATGTTTGAACAGAAGCGGTAGTTCGGTGCCAAAGATTTGGCGAGGCCTTGGGATTACGGGTTTGCGATGATTTGAATCGCGGTGAAGACGCGGGGGCCTTGGGGGCTGTTGTTGTTTTCGGGGAAGGTGACGATGGCCTCGCTGTAGGGGGCTCCGCTGTTGTCTGGGAGGGTGCATTGGACCCAGTAACGCTGTGCGGTGCCGCTTTGATCGACCCGCGCGATGAAGGTGGCGGGGACGCCATCGATCGTGATGCTGGTGGGTGCGGTATTGGTCTGCCCCGGGACTGCTTGGGAGCCGGTGGGGGTGGTGGGGAGTTCTAGAAAGAGAGTCTCTGCTCCGGCGAGGTTGACGGGGCCGAGATCGTGATCCTTCGCGATGAGGGCGAGGTAGGCGAGGTAGTGGGGATCACCTACGACGGCGGGAATGGTGAGCGGGGTCTGCTCGTTAATATCATCGCTGACGCGATACATCTCGAAGGTGGAGACATCTGCAGCGCTGGTGGGATCACCGAAGATGATGAGCTTGTAGTCAGGGTGGGCGGCGAGGCGAATGCTGCGGCCCACTTCCCCAATGTCGGTGGTGTGGCGCTCGGCGACGATGCTGCGCTCGGCGAGGTCTTGGCCTCTGAAGACGGGGGCGAGACTCTGGGAGTCGATGACATCGACGGCGGAGGTGGCGGCGGCGATGTCGATATCGGCAAGGTCGAGGATGGTGGAGAAGAGATCGACGCAGTGGACGATCTTACGACTGGTGCCACGTAGGGTGACATCTGGACCGATCGCGACCATGGGGACGCGGACCCCGCCTTCGTAGAGGGTGTCTTTAGAATGAGGGTCAGAGTAGGGGGCCTGGATGACGTTCCCGGGGGTGCCGTTATCGCCGATGAGGATGAGGTTGGTGGTGGTGAGATCGACGCTGGCGAGGAGGCGGCCGATCTCGGTATCGAGTGCTTCGAGGGAGGCCTCATAAGCCCCGCGTTGGTCGGATCCGGTGACGGTGCCACTGCTATTGGTGGGGAAGGTCGGGTAGGAGTGGAGGTTGCTCGGTGGATTATGATACGGGGAGTGCGGGGCGGAGAAGGCGAGCCAGACAAACCAGGGGGAGGTTTGAGCCGTGATGAAGTTGATGGTGTCATTGACTTGATCAGTGGTGACGTAGGTGGGGAAGTTGTCGGTGGTGGTGCCGTTGACGACTTTACTCCAGGAGGTGTAGTGATCGATGTTGGTGAGGTAGCCGCGGAACTCGGGCCAGCCGCCGAGGGTGGAGGGGCCATTATCGCCGCCACCGAGGTGCCATTTTCCAAAGGAGGCGAGGGCGTAGGGGGAGTTCTGAGCGGC
Source organism: Akkermansiaceae bacterium (assembly GCA_023300065.1). Classification (GTDB taxonomy): domain Bacteria; phylum Verrucomicrobiota; class Verrucomicrobiia; order Verrucomicrobiales; family Akkermansiaceae; genus SW10. Next base: position 1,107 of record JALZWJ010000238.1, on the reverse strand, counting down.
GAAGATTTTTGGCAAAGCGAGCTCGGTGGCGGGGAGGGTGCCGGAGCCGTTGGGGTGGCCGACGCCATTCCGGAATCCGTGACGACCGGTGATGATGCTGGCACGGGTGGGGGCGCAGACGGGTTGCGCGTAGGCATTGGTAAAGCGCAGCCCATTGTCGGCGAGGAATTGTAGATTGGGCATGTTGGGGAAGGTCGTTCCGGCGATGCCTAGGGAATCGATGGGGCTGGAGTCGGTGCCCCAGTCATCGACGATGAGGAGGAGAATATTATGGGGAGGTGAGACGGTGTGGGTGTTGTTTGACTGAACTTGAGTGGAGGTTCCGCCTGCGGGGGTGTGGGTGATAATGATGGGGTAGTCGCCGGGGGCGAGGGTCCCGTCGTCGAAGTCTAGGAGGAGTGAATCTCCATCGCTCCCGAGGATGGTGGCGGGGATTCCGCCGACCGTGACACTGGTGATTTCATCGAGAGGTGGGAGTGGTGAGAAGGTGGCGGTGAAGGTGGGCGTGATGGGCGGGGAGTAGTCGTAGCCGGTGTCATCGAAGGGCTGAAGTGACATGATGGAGCTACGATAGAAATGCCGGTTGTCTGTGAGATCGCGCCCACGGTCGACATCGGTGGCGGAGTTACCGAGGGCGGTGCGGGCATCGTCGTCGAGGGTTTGCCAGGCGGCGAGGTCAGCACTGCGTTCGATGAGGTAGGTGCCGCCTTCGATACCAGACCAGGTGAGGGTGACATCGCCGTTGGTGTCATCGATGGCAAGCGAGGTGATGCTTTGAGCCGCTTCTGGGCCGCCTTCGAAAATGATTTCGCGGTTGGCGGGGAGATTGACCTCATCGGCACCTGAGAGGACGCCATAATGGTAGCGGCTCATGGTGTAGGGAAAGACGGCGAGGCCGGTGGGATCGATCGTCATGAAGTAGGCCCAGGTGCCCTCGGGGAACTCTGGGGTGACACACCAACGGACGTTGTACTCGTTCAGGTCGAAGTCGGTGGCGGTGTTAAAGTCCCGCGCATCGGCGACGGTGGAATCGTAAAAAGTGAGGCCGTTGAGGTCGCCTTTGTAAGCGTTATCCTCGATGTAGTGGCCGAGGATGAAGGTCTCGCG
>JALZWJ010000237.1 GCA_023300065.1 Akkermansiaceae bacterium | reverse complement strand
CGCCAATGCTTCATGACCATCGGCCCGGACTCCTTGCCATTTTCATCCTTAAAATACATGACGAGGCTATGCTGCAAGCTGATGAAATTAGCCTCTAGCGCCAGAACCTGCACGTGCTCCGTCCCCCATGAAAAATAAGGGCTCGGCGGGGTGTAATCGTGGCGGAAACCCATCGTTTCGAGGAAATCAAAACTGACCCGGTAACTCCCGGTGAGGGAGAGAATGGCCTGCATGTCTTTGACGTAGGCCGAGGATGAGGCGAGCTGGAGCCGCTCCCAGTTTGGGGAGGTCGAGGTATCCAGCACGACGTTGCTGCCCTGCGTGTTCCCCCCGCGCGGCTGCATCTCGGCAAGGTCTGTGAAAGGCCAGGCGAAGACGTGACCCGTCACCGTCTTTTCCTCATCCGCAAAAGCAGAAAGGGCGAGGACGCCGGAGAGAACAATTGCGCGATTCATGGCGGTATCCTTTCTCAATTCCTTGGCGTTGTAAATGCGATCAGGATAAGACTTTCGCCATCCAGACGAGAACCTTTTTACGATATTCCTCATCGTTCATGAAAAGGGCGCGGGTGTGGCTCCCTTCGGGAACTTTATAGAAGGTCTTCGGCTCCTTCGCTTTTTCAAAGAGCTTTTCTCCCTGTGAAAACGGCACGACGAGGTCCTTTGTCCCATGCACGATGAGCACTGGAACGGGAGAAATTTTTTCAATCAAATCCCTCGCGGAAAGGTCATCGTTGACGAGCTTCACGCCAGTCTCCCCCGCGAAGCGGCGGGCCATATCCTGATAGGAGGCGAAGCCCGCAAAGCTGATGACACCACGGACGCCCGGGATCATTTTCTGACCCAGCGCGGCGAGAGACTTTGCCCCGCCGAGGCTGTGTCCGAAGGAGATGAGGCGCTGGGGATCGACATCCTTCCGCGTTTTGACGTAGTTGATGGCACCGCGGACATCCTCGACGATGCCCTTCCGAGTGATGATTCCTTCTGATTTTCCAAAGCCGCGATAATCGTAGACGAGGACTTGGTAGCCAGCCTTCACCATCCAGAGGACGAAGTGGAGGTGGTAACCGACTGACCCCGAATTCCCGTGATTAAAAACGATGGTCCCTTTGGGTTTCTCTCCCTCCGGCAGGGTGAGAAACCAACCGTGAAGCTTTGTCCCATCCTCTGAGGCGAAGGTGATATCCTCGAAGGGTTGCTTGTAGGTTGAGGGGAGGTCTGGCGCGGTTTTGGTCGGGTAATAAAAGAAGCGGTCCCCTCCGTTTTCGCCGAGGAATTTCTCAGCGAGCGCAGTGAAGCCACCCTCACCTTGGGCTGGAGTGTCTAATTTCTCCTCTTCTGCCAGAGCGGGCAGGATGAGAAAAAGAAGATAGAAAGTGCAGGAACGGATCATCTTATCCAAAGACTAACCGAATTCCGTAAGAAATCCAGAGTGGCATTGTGACAAGAGCTACGATGGAACTGGCGATGACAGCCTGCACCGCAACGCCGGGGCTCCCGCCGTAGTGACGCGCGACAAGAATGGGGCTGACCGCAGCGGGCATGGCGGCTTGCACGACGAGGACTTGCTTAAGCTCAGGGATGAGCGGGAGCCACTTCGCGGCCGCGAGAAAAATGAACGGCATGACCGCAAGCCGGACTACGAGCGTGCCAGCGGCGATCTTTGGCGAGAGTTTCTCTTTCCCGATGAGGTCATACATGGTGGCCCCGATGAGAACGAGGCCCATTGGAAACGCGCAGGCCCCCAGCCACGACATGGCCTGCCTTACGCCACCGCCTGCGACCCCGCCGCCGGAGGAATCGAGAAACTGCCAAGCGCCGGTGGCGGAGAGAAGCACGCCCAGCACCACCGAGACGGTGGGACCATTGATGAGGAGCTTCAGATTCCCAAAAGCCGAGCCGGTCATAATCATGACCCCCACGACCCAGAGGGCGATTTCCACCCCGAGGCTATGGATGAACAGAACGCCGAAGACTTGCTCATTCTGCCCAACTACAAAGAGCGCAGCGAGTAAGGGGATGGCAATGTAGCCGTAATTTTGCACCCCGACCGCAACACAGAAAGTGCGACGTCCAGTCCCCGGCTTGAGCCCCAGCACGAGGGCCACGGCGTATGACAAAGCCATCCCGATGATGATGAGGCCGAATCCTAAACCCACGCCCCACGCGAGGACATCGACTTGCCGGACGAGGTCATTTCCAAGAGTTTTATCGAGAATGAGACAGGGATAAAGGCAGTGGATGACGAGCTTGATCATCCCCTTCTCCATCTCAGCAGTGACGACCTTCAACCCACGCAGAGCAAGGCCCACCCCGACCAAAAGGTAGACGGGGAGGATGGCCTGTATGATGACTGCAAAATCCACGTACCTTTTTTGACCTTCTTAACAGAAATCTACAAGCCTCGCGAAGCGAACAGGGCTTGATTCCCCCACTGTGCAGTGTATATCTCCGCCGACGAAAATTGGGGCTGTAGCTCAGTTGGTTAGAGCAGAGGACTCATAATCCTTTGGTCCAGGGTTCAAGTCCCTGTGGCCCTACCAGTTTTTGTTCGAAGATAAGTCAGCCTGAGCCCGCTAGAACTTACGAATTTGATTCGGAGAAATCCGACTGCTCCAGAAACTCTTGGAGCTTCGCTTGTAAAAACGCCTTATCAGGGAGCTTCGCTTGATACTCAGCCACCAGTGCCGGTGAGAGGCTACGGCTCAGGGCATACTCTACGACCTCATCATCCTTTGAAGCGCAAAGAAGGAGCCCGATGCTGGGATTTTCATGAGGCTTGCGGAAATCGCGATCCAAGGCTTCGAGATAGAAATTGAGCTTTCCTAGATGCTCTGGCTCAAAGCGCCCTACCTTAAGCTCGATAGCGACCAATGCATTCAAGTCTCGATGGAAAAAGAGAAGATCAAGAGCGAAGTCCTGATTCCCGACTTGCAAAGGATGCTCAGAGCCGATGAAGCAGAAATCCCTCCCCAACTCGGTGAGGAATCTCTTGAGATTTTGGATCAGCCCTTTGTGAAGATCAGATTCCGAATGATCAGAGGCGAGATTGAGGAACTCGACGAGATAGTGATCTTTAAAGACTGATTCAGCGGTCGGATGTAATTGCCTCAGAACTGGCGAGACAATGGGAGGGCTCAGAGCAATCCTCTCAAAAAGAGCCCCTTTGAGCTGTCTTTGGAGTTCTCTGAATGACCACTGCTCTTTCAGAGATGTTTGCATCTAGAACCCACGTTCCTCAGAGCGCTTGCACTGACTAAAAATCAACAGATGATGACTCCATGACAATTGTGTCAACAGTGTTGGCACAATTGAACCAGGGTAGGTTTCGTAGAACTGCCGCATCCGATAGAGCCCCCGGCGACTGAAACCTTTCAAGTCAGGATACCTCGACTTTAAGTGGGCCGCCAGCGCCTCAATCGTCTTTTGCCCCCAGTCTTCGCTTTCCGTTTTGGCGTGGAGGATTTTACCGACCTCCCAATATAACGAGACGAGTTCTTGATTCGCCGTTTGTAGCACCCGCTTGCGCCGGTCACGGATGAGGTGGGCGATGACGTCGAAGTCGCCGGAGCTGTTGGTTAAATCACTCATTTTTTGCCACTGCTTTTTTGGCAGTTACTAAAGCCTTAGCGCTGTGGTAGGCCCATGTAAAGGAGGCCAGATCCGGAGTCCAGCAGGGCGGCTCCGGTGGTGAGGAAGTCCATCCCGAGGATGCCATCAACGGGGCGGCCTCTGCCATCGCGGAAGTATTGCTGGACCTGCCCGAGGGGGGCGACGGAGAGATCAAAGACCGCAATATTTACGTCTCCAAAGCGGAGATTTTCTAGGCGGGCATGGCGGAGGGCGATGCGGTCGCCGGAGGCATCGATCATGCGGGAGTTGGTGGCTCGGCTAGGGATCTTAAATTTGTCGAAGCTCTCTGCGGCCATCACTGAAACCTCGGCGCCGGTGTCTACGACCCATGTTAAGAGGTGTCCGTTAAGGCTGCTGCTGAGGATGAGGTGTGGAAGGCGGCCCGCTGTCCCCAATTTCAAGACCTTCTTGCCGAGACCCGAGCGGGATCCGAGGGCACCGCTATGAGGATTACGCCCGCGAGCGGACTTTGGCCCCGGAACCCACATTTGCGCGGCGGGGATATCGATCAAGGTGCCGGTGGCGGAGAGAGCATCGAGCCCGACTTGCCCAGCGTAACTGCTAGTAGAGGTCTTGCGACCATGGCTAGGAGCGAGAGTGAAGGGAAATTCATGCGCGATCATGGAGCCAATCTGGAGTGAGCCAGTCCCCCGCCCACTGGAAATCTCACGACCGAGGGCACCTCGTGTGATGACTTTGACCCCACCTCGTGAGCGAAGCCCGACCGAGGAGGCGAGTTTTTGATCCACGTCGGTGCTGTTCGCGCCGGAGTCGATGAGGAAGCGCATTGGCTCGCCATTCACCTTAAAAACAGCGGAGTAGCGGGAGTCATCTGCCACCTTTTGTAAAGGGACCGGTTCGTATCCGATCTCTTTAAGGCGGCTGGTCCGCGTGCCATCCCCAGAGTGTAGACTAGTACATTGAGTGAGCAAAAAACACGCAAGGAAGCCTGCTAGGAAATTTACAATGAGACGATTCATGTCTGGTGTAGAGAAACCATAAGCGATCCCACCTCCCCTGCAACCTCCCATTTACCAAGTTGAGCCCACCTCCCAAGTCTCCAACATTTCCTCCGGACAATCGTCCAGAAAACGGGAGGGTCGGGTGACGATATCGCCGGTGTAGCTCTTCGGGTTAATCTGCGGGTAGGTGAGGTAAAGTTGATCCTTCGACCGAGTGAGCGCGACGTAAAAGAGGCGGCGTTCTTCCTCAAACATATTCAAGTCATCGGCCTCTAGGACACGACCATTAGGGAACATACCATCGGTGAGCCAGATCAGGAAAACGACTTTCCACTCCAGCCCCTTCGCCTGGTGAATGGAGGATAAAACGACCTTTTCTTCATCTTCCTCGGCCTTTTTGCTCCCAGAGGGATCGCCATCAGCGGTGCTCATGAGCGAGAGTTGGCCGAGGAGTTCTAGGATATCGTCGAAGCTCTCCGAGTAGAGGATGAGCTGCTCGATATCCTGACGGCGGTTATCGTAGTTCTCAAAGCTCTCCTTCATGTAGTCATCGTAGACTCCCTCGAGGACACTTGTGATCATCTCATCCGGGCGGGCGTAACCGTCTCCGAGGACTAATTCATCGAGCGTGTAGCAGAGCTGCTCCCAGTCTTTTTTCGCCTTCGCGGGGACGGAGAACTTGAGCATGTGATCAGAGAAACGCTCGGGTGGTTTTTCATCGCGCGAGATCCCGACCTTCAGCCAAGCGCGCCACAGCTTCGTCGCGGTGACGGCTCCCACTCCGGGGAGAAGGAGGCAGAAGCGCTTAAAGCTCACCTCATCTCGCCGGTTTGTTACGAAACGGATAAAGGCCGCAACATCCTTCACGTGGGCCTGCTCGAAGAAGCGGAGACCGCTCGTGATTTCAAAAGGAATCCCCCGCGAGGTCAGCTCCATTTGGATTTCTAAACTCTGGTGGTGCGCCCGATAGAGGATCGCCATCTCCTCCATCTCGATGCCCTCATCACGGAGTTCCTGCACGCGCTGTGCAATGAAGTTCGCTTGAGATCTGGGGTCCTCTAAAGGAACCAACGCGGGGATCATGACCCCACCGGGGCGGGCGGCACGGAGCGTTTTTTGAAACTGCTTTTTATTAGCTGAGATGGCGGCGTTTGAGAGGCTTAGGACCTCAGGAACGCTGCGGTAATTTGTCTCAATTTTATAAACCGTGGCGTCTGGATAACGGTCAGGAAAGGAGAGGATATTATCCATATCCGCGCCGCGCCAAGAGTAGATCGACTGAGCATCATCCCCCACCACCATGACGGAATTCTGAGGCTGAGCGAGGAGGTGGATGAGCTCGCTCTGGACCGCATTGGTATCCTGATACTCATCGACGAGGAGGTATTGGAAGCGCTTTTGGTAGAGGCCGCAGAGGTCTTTGTTTTTCTTTAGGAGCCTCAACGGGAGGATGAGGAGGTCATCAAAATCGACTGAATTGGTATCCAGCTTTTTTGCGGTGTAAGCCTCGCCCACTTGTGCGATCTCGATCGCCCATTCCTCGAAGTAAGGATACCGGGCTTCGAGGAGGTCTTCGAGAGTGACGCCGGTGTTCTCGACCATTGAGAAGATGGAGATCAGGACATCGGCCTTCGGAAAACGGCGTTGCTGCGTATCAATATCGCACTCCTTTACGACCGTGTTCATGAGCGATTTTTGATCATCCCGATCCATGATTGAGAAAGAACGAGTCAGGCCCATTTCATCAGCGTGACGGCGCAGGATGCGGTTCCCGATCGAGTGAAAAGTGCCACTCCAGAGATCACTCAAATCAAGCGGGATCAATTCGCTTACCCGTTCCATCATCTCCTTCGCCGCCTTATTGGTAAAAGTCAGGAGAAGGAGGCTCTTTGGGTCAATTCCCTGATCGAGCAAGTAAGCGACCCGATAGGTGAGGGTGCGTGTCTTGCCAGATCCCGCGCCCGCGATCACGAGTGCTGGGCCCGGGGGAGAACTCACGGCAGCATATTGCTGTTCGTTGAGTTCTGCCTCGTAGTCGATCCCTGAAACCCCTTTCTGAGGGGCTTGCTTCAATTGGTATTTACGACTCATGAGTTATCAGCCTCTTCAGGAGATGCTCCTGCATCCACTCGTTTCACGAAGTCTTGGAATCTCTGTAATTCCTTTTTCACTACTGGGAGGAGGAAATAGAGGCCGATGAGGTTTGGTAGAACCATTGCAAAATACATGGCATCGGAAAGCAGGAGAACATTGCCGAGAGAGGCCGCAGCTCCGACCACGATGCAGAAACAGAAGAAGATTTTAAAGGCGAAGAGCGCGATCGGGTTGTTATTCACCAAGAATCCCAAAGCCTGTTCACCGTAATAATACCAGCAAATCATGGTCGAAAATGCGAACAGCACCACTGCGATCGTGAGCACATAAGGGAACCAGCTAATCACAGATCCAAAGGAGCGTGAGGTGAGCCAAATGCCCCCGCCCCATCCAGTGCGGTCTTGTAAACCTGAGGTCTGAAGGAAACCTTTTTGATCGAATTCAGTGAGGTTGACTTGCACCCACTCTTTCTTATCGGCGGCGGCAGATGCTAAAGACGCTCCGACGAGATCATTTCTGAGATCGGCTTCTTCAAGAGAGATGACCTTCACCAAGCTATCGGATGGAGCGGCATAGACGACTTCCGAGCTGATGTTAGGCTCAGCATAGAGAGAGACATCACCTTCAGTGCTGGCATCCGCCTTCCAAACTCCCGTCGTAACGATGACGAGAGCTGACATCAAACAGATGACGACGGTATCGATAAAGGGCTCCAAGAGAGCCACCACTCCTTCACTCGCTGGTCGCCGCGTCTTGACCGCAGCGTGTGCAATGGCAGCTGAGCCAAGGCCCGCTTCATTCGAAAACACTCCGCGTTTAATGCCCTGAATGAGGCCACCAATAAATCCTCCAATCGCAGCTTCTCCCGAAAAGGCGTGCTCAACAATCACCCCAAGCGCCGCAGGGATTTCAGAGAAATGACCCACAAGGACAACGACACATGCGGAGACGTAAACGAGTGTCATGACCGGAACCAAGAGCGAGGTCACCTTCGCAATCGATTTAATCCCACCGATAATGACGGATCCGACGACCACTGCGACGATTAGGCCGAAAAGCCACTTCTTGTCATCCGGTAGGTTAAAGGTCTCCACGACCTGAGCGGTCGATTGATTAATCTGGAACATGTTGCCGGCACCGATGGCACCACCCACGCAGGCCACAGCGAAAATGATCGCTAAGATTTTACCGAAGCGAGGAAACCCCCGCTCGGCCAGGCCATCCTTCAGATACAACATGCCTCCTCCGAGAACCTTGCCGTCGGCATCGATCTTCCGGTATTTCACGCCCAATGTGCATTCCGTAAACTTAGAAGTCATGCCGAGAAAACCCATGAGCACCATCCAGAAGACAGCACCCGGCCCACCCAAGCCAATTGCTACGGCTACACCGGCGATGTTCCCAAGGCCGACCGTTGCGGAAAGAGCTGTCGAGAGGGCTTGGAAATGGGTGATTTGACCCGGGTCATCCTTAGCGCTGTATTTACCCCGCACCGTATTCACCGCTAACTTGAACGAGCGTAAGTTGATGAACTTGAAATAGATGGTCAGGAAAAGTGCCGTGGCGGCTAAGAGAATAAGAACGACGGGGATGCTCTGATCGTTCCCTACCGGGATACTGTAGAATACCACAAAATCGGCAGCCTCGGCGATCGGTTTCAAGAGCTTGTCGAATTTCTCGCCGATCGTTTGATCTGGCGTAGGTTCCTGACTGAAGGAAGGAGCTAGAAGAGCAAGCCAAAAGGCCCCAATGAGAAGGTGCAGTTTCATCTTGCGGGGGATACTACCCCCCACCATCTACAGGACAAGCTTCATTGAAAATGTTTAGACCCAGCGGGGGGTCTAGCTACGACCACACACCATCACACAAAAAACCGCTCGGATTACTCCGAGCGGTTTTGAAAAATAAACTGAAAAGTCAGATTCCTTATGGAAGGAGATTTACGGCACGAGCGCGCTTGATCTCACGAGTGATGGCACGGTGCATCTTGGCAGAGACGCCAGTGACTTTACGGGGAAGAATACGACCGGTCTCAGTCGTGAACTTCGTAAGAACGTCAGGGTTTTGGTAGCTGACTTTCTCAAAAGGAAGATCGAGACGCTTTGTGGTCATCGACTTATTGTGCTTACGGAAGTTGATCCGGCGCTGGATGGTCTTTGGCTCAGACATAATAAATAAGGTAAGTAGGAGACGAACTATCGGAGCTCGCGGTGAAGCGTGCGGCGATTGAGGAAAGGATTGAATTTCTTCTTCTCAAGACGACCTGGTGTATTGAGGCTTTTCTTGTTACGGGTGCTGGTGTAGCGGGAGGTCGGCTTGCCTTCGGCCTTGGCCTCAGTGCATTCCAGAATAATAATGTCGCGTGGCATAGTCTTAAAAAGTAGGAAATCGGGACGCGGAAGCTATGAAAATCCACCTCATCGTCAAGGGAAAACCGAGGAAAGTTACGAATCTTCTACATGAGAAAAAATCGTTGCTCTTACAAGGTTTCCTGAGCAAACTCCTCCCAGTTGAAGGACGTCGGTGAATTTTTCCCACTTCCCTCTTATCTTTTTTGAGAGATCATCTACGTCTTGCTCCGGCGTTTTCGGCCCCCCGCCAAAACGCCCGCCATATCCGGCGAGCAAGCCCGCCTTAAGGATCTCCCAGACCACCCTCATGCCAAGTCGGCTGGGTTGAATCAGGCCCGACCTGACTCCCTTCCCCTACTTACTGAGTGACCACCCTTTTTCGTTTTATCATCTCCCATGACTCCACCTGACTCTGATTCCTCACATCAAGGAGGCCAACAAGCCTCTGGCGACTCTGACGGCCGCCGACGTAATAATCGTAACCGCAACCGTAATCGCAACCGGAGCCGAAGCCGCAATGGTGGTGGTGGGGGAAATCGTGACCAAGACAACCGCGATGGCGAAGCGGGCGGCAGCCAAGGACGCGGCCAGAAACAAGGGCGAGTGCGCGGATACGGTCCACGCGACCGAGGCGACCGCGATACTCAACGAAACAACCAGAGAGGTGAGCAGAGAGACCGCGGCGAGCGGAAGCCTTTTGAATTCACGGGCGAGCCGGTAGCAGTCGATGGCCTCTTTGAAATTGCACCAAAGGGATTTGGATTCCTCCGGAAAGCCGACCAAGACTTTGAACAAAGGAAAGAGGACGTCTTTGTCCCCCCTGATTTAACTCGAAAGCACGGTATCCGCCCAGGAGTCTGGCTGAAAGGAATGGCGAGAGATAGCAGCCGTGGCCCACAGATGGTAGAAATCACCTCGATCAATGATCAAAAACCTGAAGACGCTCGCAAGCTCCCAGCCTTTGAAGAACTTAAGGCAGTTAACCCAAGCAAACAAATTGGCTTTGAGACAACTCCCGAGCGCTTTACGACCCGTATCGTAGACCTCATGTCACCGGTAGGGCGCGGCCAGCGAGGCCTCATCGTATCCCCTCCCCGCTCTGGCAAAACGACCCTCCTGTTACACATGGCACAAGCCGTCCAAGAACGGCACGAAGAACACATTCACCTCATGATCTTACTCGTCGATGAACGGCCAGAAGAGGTGACGGAATTCCGCCGCCAACTTCCAGACGCTGAGATTTATGCCAGCTCGAATGATGAATCACCGCGCAATCACTGCCGCCTCGCCGAGCTGTGCGTTGAGCGAGCCAAACGCCTCGTAGAGGCGGGTCAACACGTCTTTATCCTTATGGACTCCATCACACGACTCGCCCGGGCCTATAACGGTAACATGGGCGGGAGCCGCGAAAGCCGAGGCCGCGGGTATCAATCCGGCGGCATCGTGGCGGGGGCATTAGAAATGCCTCGCCGTCTGTTCGCCGCAGCTCGTAATACTCGCGAGGCTGGTTCCTTAACCATCATCGCAACTGCTCTGATTCAGACGAACTCCAAGGCCGATGAAGCGATTTTCCAAGAATTCAAAGGAACCGGAAACATGGAGCTAGTCCTAGACCGGCGCATCGCCGAGCACTACGTCTACCCTGCCGCCGATATCTTTAAATCCGGCACACGGCGCGAAGAATTGATCCTCCCCGAGATGACACTGAAGAAACTCTACATGGTGCGGCGAGGCCTCGCAGGGCATAAGCCAGTGGAAGCGATGGAGCGGTTGCTCTTCTTCATGAGAAAGTTCCCCAGCAACGCACAAATGCTGATGGAGATTAAAGGCTAGATCTCAATCACTTTAATGAGGAAAGAGGTGGCGAAATCCCCTCCCTCCTGTTAGTAATGAGCTAAGGTATTTTTTACCACAGTTCATTATGCAAACAAGAAACGTAGACACTAAAATTACCGTGACAGTGCGTCACGAAGACATCACTGATTCCCTCCGCCAATACGCCACGGAGAAGATCGCCGGCATTCATTTGGATTACCCTCGCATCATCGAGGCTAAGGCCATCTTAGATGTAGAAGGAAACCGCCGACATAAGGCCGAGATCATCCTTTTCTGCGCTGATCATATCGTGATCGATGCCTCCTCTGAGACCGATGACATGTATAAGAGCATCGATTTCACGATCGACAAAATTGCCCGGAGAATGCGGAAGCACAAGACCCGCCTCCTGAAGAGGCGCACCCCGCGTAAAGAAGAGAGCATTACCTACCTCGATGAGAAGAGCTACCGTGCGGACTTCCTCGATGACCTCCCGGATGAAGTGAACGAGGCAGAAGAGCCCATGCCCTTCTTCGTCCACAAGGAATCAGTGAGTATGCGCCGCCTCTTCAAAGAGGAAGCCGTGATTGAACTGGACCTCACCGAGAAGCCGTTTGTCGTCTTCAAGAACGCACGACGTGATGTCATCTCCATCGTCTGGCGTAAGCGAGACGGCGAGTATGGCATGATCGACATCGGCTAGATCCGCTGAGACAAAGACAGCACGTGTGACGACCAGAACGTCTAGGAACCAGACGCCCAGCCAGATGAATCTTGCGGGCGGACTGGCGACACGTTATCGGGCTTCCAGTGCCAGCTCAAATCAACCTGAATTTCAGGATTAATGCTGTGCTGCACTGGGCAACTCAGAGCGGCGCTTTGGAAGATTTTTTTATCTGGGTGAGTCTCACTGAGAGGCATGAAAATCTCTACAACCAGCCTACCGATCCGCCGAGGCAGATCATCAGACATCTCCTTCTGCACAGAGACACGCATTCCACGCACATCGATATTTCTATGCTGAGCCGTGATCCCGATGATCGTCGCCATACAGGTGCCGAGGGCGGTCGCCACGAGATCAGTGGGTGAAAAGCTCTCGCCCCGCCCCTGATTATCAACGGGAGCATCAGTCTCAAGCTTCGTGCTGGAGGGCATGTGTTGGGCGCAGCATCGCAACTGACCTTCGTAATCTATTCGGATATCAACCATCGGTATCATCATTTAGGGCTGACTCTTCTTGCTCTTCTTCGTTGTCCTTAGCAAGCACGACTCTAAATCCATAACTCTCTTCCCTCGAATCAATATCAGCAGGATAGCGGAATCTCGACTCCAAATGAGGCTCACTAAAACTATTCCACCCACCCCCCCGAAGGACCCCTAGGGACTCACTCAGATAGGAGTCAGAAACCCACTCGTGGACGTTTCCACCCAGATCAAAAAGCCCGAGGATGTTTTGCGAAAACTTCCCAACCGGAGCCAACTTCGGAAAGCCATCGTCATAATCTTCGATGAGGCGGTCCGCAGAGAAGAGCTTAACGGCAGAGAGGTCAGCGTAATTCCCAGCCCCTTCTATGGGGGGGAAGGTCACGCCCCACGGAAACTCTTCTTGATTATTGATTTCTTTTTCACGCTCTGCCGGCCCATCTCCGATTTCGACCAAGCCGACCATCTGGCTCCATTCTAGATCTGTTGGCAAACGGTAGCGGTAATCGGAATTGATAAAATTAGGCCGCTCCATTTCGGTAAGCCACTCACAAAAACTCTCACACTCTCCCCGAGTCACTCCGGCAACTGGCACCTCAGGATCAGTGCTCAATTTAATGCTACCCGCAGATTGCTTGGTCGCCTTCAAATACGCACGGTAATCTCGGCTTCGAGTCTCCCAAGCCGCAACCATCAAGCGATCATTGAGGGGCTCCAAACTCATACCCAGACTATTGAACCATTGCTGACCGGGCGTGAGGCTTTGGTTTTTCTTGAGGACAAAGGTCTTTTCTAAGTGACCGCCGTCACGAAGATTAAATCGGTGAATGTAAGTCGTATACCCACCGTACTCGAACCTCAATTCAACCTTCCCTGGGATGACTTTTTCGTTATACCGCGCCCCTCCGTATGGAGTCACCCCAACAGGCACATCATTGATATAAACATAAGCTCCGCTCGGCTCGGTATCCACCGTGATGGTTCCATATGGAATGGCCCGCACGATGCAGTAGAACGGTCTTAGCACCCGGCCATCTCTCTTGGCCTGAGCGGGCAGCTTATTTTCAGGAAAGCGGCGATCATAATCAGCAATCAGCTGACGATTCCCCTCTAGATCTTCCTCCGAGTACTCCTCAAAATACCCCTCATCCACGCACTTTCCCATTAACCACCGCGCATAATGATCCGCCCAAGACTCAGGAACTGCCACGATCTTCTGCCCACCATAAGGAAAGGCGACTGCTTTAAATTTCCTTCCAGTTTCGCGGAGGAAGAGGCGCCAATTCTGCTCCGAAACGTGAGATCCAGATTGATGCTGCTCGCCCCGCTCTCCGTGAGGGAGATAGGAATGCCCTAAGACATCGGTCCACGGCTCCCCCTCTTTTGGTGGAGAAAAAAGCGGCAAGGTCTCGCTAATAACCATCACCTGTTGGCCCTCATCTACGATCTCTCGCACCACCCTCAGCTCCCGACACTCCGGGGCACGCAGAAAGAGAACAAGGCCTGTCCCCACCTCTAAATTCGGCAAATTCGCAGGAGTGTAATCTAACAACTCCCCATCTTCATTAAAAACTTCCGCCCCCGCTGGATCACTGATGACTTTCACCATCACAAAACGCGGCGGAAGCGGCTCCCTTTTCCCCTCGATTATATGAGTCCCCCACGTGTTCTCAATCCACACCTGACTTGCAAAAAGCCCCATGAAGGCAAGGAGGGCAAATCCTACCTTCGCGAGTAACGGGACTTTCTTAACCTTCGCCTTTCCCTGTTGAAGCCGCGAGAGCGCATCCGCCAATTCCACCCCACTCTTAATTTTACGCTTCGCAATCCGAGGGTCACAAATATCACAAATCATCCGGTTCAGCCGGATCCATTTCTTCCGCTGATCATCCCCAGGACTCTTATCTGGTAACTCAGGAAACTGAAGCCGATCCATCCCAGAGGCCATTTCATAAAGGACTTTCCCCAGACCATAAATATCAGCCTGCTCGGACCCTGGCCCCTCGGGCGGAACGAAGCCCTCGGTCCCCACAAAGGTTCGCTGATCCTTCGCCGCTACCAAACCAATATCGGCCAACTTGGCCTTCCCCTCCACGAAAATAATATTAGAGGGCTTCACATCTCGGTGAGTCAACCCCCGCTCATGCAGTTCCCCCAGAGCCTCCGCAAGGCGCCGCCCCGTCTCAATACAGAAATTCGTAGGGAGTGGGGAGCCGTTAGCCCGCAACATATCCGTCCGTAACGTCCGTGGCTCATACTCCACTGGGTTCACATCGCCCTCATTATGAGCATCATCGCCCAACTCCATCACATAGTAATAGAAGGCCTTCTCATCAGAACTCCGTCCCACGTGGAGGATATTGACGAACCCCCGATGGTCTCGCGAGATCGGCTCGAAACGCAAAATCCCCTCAAACTCACGCTCAAAGGAACGTTCATCAGAAAAATCTTCCCGATAAACAATCTTCACAGCGCGCATCGCCCCAGTCACGCCGCGAGCTAGCCACACCTCCCCATAGGCGCCGCCTCCGATCTTACGGAGCACTTCATGATCTGGGATCAATGGATCTGGCCTAATCGTGTTTTGCATCTTTCTCGAGCTTCACGAGCTCTTTTTTTAAAACTGAACCGACACGATGCTTCGCGAGGTAAACCTGAGCCATACTCACCCCGAGATGATCCTGCACTTTCTTAGCATCCCACTGCTTCACAACGTAGTAATCAAAGATTTGATACTGCTTTGGTGACACCTGGGACTTTACCCGAGTCAGAGCCATATCCGCCACATTCTTCCGCCACTCCACATTCCACATCCGCTCTAAGAGATCTCCCTTGGGATCTTCAAACCGGTCAATGATCGCGGTCTTGCGATCATCGTCCCAGCCACCACCAGGCATTGCGGTATCCTTCTTCCGTTTACGGAACTGATCGTTAATCCGCCAGCGGGTCATATTCATCAGCCACGTTTTAAAGGAGCCTTGATTCGGGTCGTAGAGATTCTTTTTACTCTGCTTCGCGATCGAGAGGATCGTCTCCTGCACGGTGTCGAAGGCTTCGTCATGCCGCAGCCCTGCCTTAATGCCGACCGAGTAAATCAACTTCCAATACGTCTGATAAAATTCATCCCACGTCCGTTGATCCTCCCAATTCTCCAGCCGCGCGATCAAACTTTTACGAGTCTTGGCATACCCCTTGGTGAGATCGACCTCTTTCTCGTCGCCTTTTACCTTCTTTTTGGGGGGATCTTTCTCTTCGCGGGCCATCGTTGGATACTATAGCTCACTCACCTTCAGTCGAAAGTCTTTCTTCATATTCACAAGAGACCGCCTTAGCCCAATTACTTAAAAACATTAACTTTTGAGGATTTTGTTGCAAATCGCCCACCAGCAGCACTAAAGTTTTAAAAAAAACCTAGAGT
>JALZWJ010000236.1 GCA_023300065.1 Akkermansiaceae bacterium | reverse complement strand
CGGGATCTAGGGATAAGGCGGCGACCTGACAGCCGAGAGGAAGGGGGAGGTCATGGATCATTTTTTCTAGTCTTTGCTGCACTGAGAAGTCGATGGAGGTGATGACGCGCAGCCCACCCGTCGTGATCTGCGCTTTGCTTAAAACGACTTCTAGGGGACGCCGTAGAACGCGGGTTCCGTGGCTGGTTTCAAGACGTTCATCATCGCTCTCACGGAGTTCTAGGGGCTCAGCTTTGATGTCATCAGCCTCTGCTTCCGTGATCGCTTTGGTGGTGACGAGTCTGGCTAGGACCTCGTCTCGCTGGCGGAGCGCTCCTTTCAGATTCCTCCGTGGACTGCATGCGTGGGGAGCGCGGATGATGCCTACGAGAAGTGCGCTCTGCCCCTTCGTGAGTTCTTTGGTCGAGCGCCCAAAGTAGGTCAGGGCCGCTTCCTCGATGCCATTGCACCCCGACCCGAAGTAGATACGGTTGAGGTAGCTCGTTAAGATTTCTTCTTTTGAAAACTTAGCCTCAACCCGGTAGGTGAGTGCGATTTCTAGGAACTTCCGATTGAGTGATTTTTTCTCGCGTAGGTCGTAGGTATTCCGGGCGAGCTGCATGGAGAGGGTGGAGGCCCCTTGCGTAAAATCGCGGTCCTTCACATTTCGGATTGTGGCGCGGGCGAGGCCGAGGAAGTCGACGCCTTCGTGCTCTAGAAAGCGCGAGTCCTCTCGTGCAAAGAGACTCGTTTTGAGGAAATCGGAAAGCTCATCGTATTCTACTAGCCGGCGATTAGCCCCATGGATCGTCCCGTATTCCACTCCTTCACGGTCAATCAATACCGTGCGCTCTGGCATGCGTTCGACCAATGAGAGGTCAAACTGGCTGGCCTGATAAGCATACCAAGCGATCGCGAGAATGAGTGGGACAAGGAGTGTGAGGGAGGCTTTCCACGCGAATCTCCACGCTCGCTTAATGAAGCGAGCGGACCCGCTCCAGCGCGATTCGCGGTGGTAGGAACTCCAGTTCATAAATTCTTAACGTTAGGGAAAGGCCGGGAGTGGCGCTTTCAGGTTAGCTTTGGCAGGCGGGGTGATTTTAAAAGTCTGCTCTCCTTCTGTCTGATGCTCCACGGCGGCGAGGGGCACTAAGGTCAGAAATAAAACGCTGCGATCTTCAAACGCGATGGTTCCTACATTAAGGATAGCGGCGTAGTTCCGCCGTTTTGTCAGGGTTAAGGTGTTCCCGACTTGGAAGCTGTCAGCGGCTACATCTTGGCTAGGAAAAAGGACCTCGATGAAAACAGGATAGGGGATGGGGTCGGCGACGGCATCTGGTCGCACCAGGGCTTGTGCTTTCACCACCACACCGGGCGATAGGAAGTCCCCGTCGGTCAGTTCCCGCACCGCCGTGATGCGGAATTCACCCTCAACGTAGGTGAGGAATTGGGGCTTATCGTAGTTCGTCAGATAAGAGCGGCGGAGCTCATGGTTGAGCGTTTCCAGGTCAGATTTGCTGAAGCTCTTAAACTGGGCCTCGAGTTTTTGCGGGCTATTAATCTTCGTTGGTGCGGGGGCCGTTTTACGGGTGAAGGCCTCGAGCGGATCAATCCGGCCGACCTTCATCATGAGGTCATAGCTGGTAGGGTTTGTGGGGTCGCGAAAGAGATTCAGACACACCACCCATGCCGTGATGGCGAAGGCGATCGCCAAAATGTTGGCAAGGAGCCACCAGAACAAAGGGGGGCCCTTTTTACGATGGTCGTCAGAATCAGTGCGGGCCATTGGAATGAGAGACTACTTACAGTTCGTGCCATCGAGAGCAGGATCGTATTCTGGTTTTTTGCCTTCCTCGGTGGGCTCAAAAGAAGTCCCGCAGCCACAAGAACGTGAGGCATTGGGGTTAAAGATTTTAAAGCCACGGTCTGAGAGTTCATCGGCAAAGTCCACCGTGCAGCCCTCTAGGAAGTCGAAGGAATCGTGCGCGACGATGAAGCTGGTTCCGTTCAGGTTGATGATTTGATCCCCCTCCTGAGGCGTGCCGATCCTCATCGTATAAGCTAATCCAGCGCATCCACCGCGTTCTACGCCAAGGCGGAGGCCGCTTCCTTCAGGAGCATCTTTCGAGGCTAAAAGGGCGGAGAGCTCGCTCGCGGCTTTTTCGGTGACGGTAATCATAGGTCTGCGGGGAGAAGCTAGGAGGGCAGGGGCGCTTATTCCAGAGTTCTTTTTCGCCAACGGTCAGCTTGGTCCTCTGCGGGTTCTCATTAGGATCGGACCACTGAAACTAGGAAGGGGGAGAAGCTGGCTTTTATTTAGTTGATGCGCACGCGGTAAAACATTTTGTCCACCTCCGGTGCGGGCTGAGCGACGATCTGGGTCGTGGTGGAAGCTGGAGCAATGGCGGCGTCGATCTGTGGCTCGATTTCTGACCAGTTCATCAGGTCCTCACTCGCTTCGATCGCGTAGGAATTCCCAGGGACGCTTGTCCAAGTGATCTCAATTGCGTTCCCTGGAACGACGCTGAAATTGGTGACCGTAAAGTCGGCGGTTGCGGTGATACGTAGATTGTCAAAGTCGACCGAAGAGGTGGCCGAGTTCGCGCTTAAGGAGAGTAAGCGCACGCCAATAACGCCACCCGCATCACTGGCTCCAGCGGTGTAAGAGAAGGTGAAGTCGGTGAAGGAGCCGTCCGCCACATCAGCGCTGAGAATGTCGCCCGAATCGGCGATGACTTGGCCGTCCGAGAGGAGCTCGATCCTAGCCCCGGCAAAGTCCTGGAAGTCGCCCAAGTCACGGTTTCCTACCGCAACCGATAAAGTGTAAGTGGTGCCTTCTTCTAGCACGGCCGAGAGTGATTGCTGTAGTGAAACATTCGCGGACAGCGCGAGCGCGTTATCTCCGTCCACGTCGAGATTCGTGAAGTCTGAATAAAAGGTGCCATCTAGGAAGAAGATCCCCGTGTCATCTGCCCGCGCGGTGTTGTTAATGGTGCCGCTTTCCATCCAGCCGGAAATGAGGGTGGAGTCAAAGTTGTCCGCCTGGTCGCCGTCGTCGTTGTTATTGAACTCGGCGGTCTCGAAGCTTGGGCCGTTGATTTGGAGTTGCTCGACCTCACCTTGGAGTGCTTTGGCGAAGTTGGTGCCCAAGGTTTGTTGCCCCTCAGCATTGTAGTGAACCAAGTCCTTCAGCTGTAAATCGGTGTTGATGACCATCGCGACATTTGGATCCAGCGCAGCAACGCGAGCCTGAGCGCTTTGCACGATCGTCCAGTTCGTATTTGAAACGGGAACATCTCTGAGGTGGCCGAGTTGACCGATCACAAAAGGCATCTCGGGCACCCCGAATTCAGTGCGAACACTTGAGATGAAATTGGTGAGATACGCCTCGTAAGCCAAGGAGTTGGTGCTGACGCCATTCCCACTGGTTGTGGGAGCATCATTTTCACCCTGCATCCAAAGCATGCCCTTGATCGAGTAGGTCACGCCAGCAGGTAAGGTGGAGATGGCGTTGTTCACGGTCGTCACGAAATCATCGTATTGATTATCAGCACCCGTGTCGTCAGGATCCCACTGAGTGTGAAGATTCGTGTTACCCACACCATACTTCACGATCGCGATATTGCGGTCTGGGTTGTCGTCAGCAAGGGTTCGGCCAAGCGTGACCTCCGGCCCAAACTGGCTGGCGTTACCGCCAGTCGTAGAGAGGCCCCCAGTTCCTGGTGCCAGAGTGCCCCACGAACCGTCAACATCGTAGAAGAACATCACATCAGCTTGCGACCCTTGGAGTGACGCCGGTAAATTAGAGTTGAGCGCTCTTCCTTCCGCATTTGACTGCCCGCCGAGGAGGTAGATGTCCCACTCTTCTCCTTCTCCTTCCTCTTCGACCACCTCCACATCCGCTTGCGTGAGGGTCAGACTACTAAGGGTGGTGGTGGTGCCATTGGCTTCGGAGAGAAGGATGGAGTTAAAGCCGACATCAGAAGTGTAGCTGTGGGAGTTAATCGTGCCGAGAGCGCTGTCCGACCAAGTCACAGTTCCAAAGTCATTAACCCCATCGTGGGTCGAGAGATCTAACGCGATGGTTAAAGTCCGAGCTCCTGCGTTATTATTGGGTCCATCAATCGCGTTCGTGTTGCCAGCGCCCGCCCACATGTCGAGTTCACCGCTTTGACGGAGAATGATGGTGCCAGTGCCGGAGAGGTTGAGGAAGTGGTTGTTGGTGGCTGGTGAGTTCCCCTCAGCGAAGCCGATTGAGAGCCAATTGTTGCCGGTTCCAGTGATCGGAGCGATGGTCATCGTCAATTCAAAGATGCCTGCCTCGGTTCCCTTGGTATTATTGATATAGGATCCTAGGCTGAGATGAGCTGCCGAGTTGTTGCTTGTGCCTGGCGCAACCCCGCCGTCGTCGGAAAAGGTGTCGGAGGAAACCCAACTGTTTGATCCCCCAGCGGTGGTGATGGCACTCTCAAAGACCTCGGCGGTGGACCCTGAAAGTGCCCCTCCATTGCCGGCAAAGGTTTCACTGACGATCGTTTTGTTCTGAGCAGTGGCAGCACCAGCAGCAAGAAAAGTGGTCATGGAGAAAGCCAAGGCGAGCTTCGTTTTTGTTGTTTGTAAGGTCATGATGTCTAGTTGCTGGAATTTAAGGAGGCGTGATTCTTCCCTATGATGCGAATCGAGGGAGTCATTTGCGGTTCAATGGATAAAAGGTGAAAGGGGGCGGTTT
>JALZWJ010000235.1 GCA_023300065.1 Akkermansiaceae bacterium | reverse complement strand
GGCACGGGCGTTGCTGCGACGGAACTGGGCTTGATGGCCGGTGCGGATCGGGTTGAGGGGACCCTTTTTGGAAACGGAGAACGGACCGGGAATCTCGACATCGTGATCGTGGCTCTCAATATGAACAGTCACGGGATGGAGACGGGCTTGGATTTTTCAGACCTTTCGAGCCTGCGTGAAGTCTATGAACGGACGACTCGTATGACGGTTCCAGACCGCCAGCCTTATGCGGGTGAATTAGTCTTCACCGCCTTTTCTGGCAGTCACCAAGACGCCATTAAGAAGGGGCTGGATCGCCGGGCGAAGGAGGATGCTGAGAAGTGGGGCGTGCCTTA
Organism: Akkermansiaceae bacterium; assembly: GCA_023300065.1. Classification (GTDB taxonomy): domain Bacteria; phylum Verrucomicrobiota; class Verrucomicrobiia; order Verrucomicrobiales; family Akkermansiaceae; genus SW10. Next base: position 8,618 of record JALZWJ010000235.1, on the reverse strand, counting down.
TCTCACGATTGACCCTCACGACATCGGCCGGAGTTATGAGGCGATCGTCAGGATCAACTCGCAGTCCGGCAAAGGCGGTGTGGCTTACATCATCGATCAAGAGCATGGGTTCGATTTACCAAAAACAATGCACCCGCAGGTTGGGAAGCGCGTTTATGATCTCGCCGATCAGCAGGGGGCAGAGCTCTCGTCCGCAGAGGTGGGCAAGGTCTTCTTTGAAGAATTTGTTAATGTCTCAACTCAAATGATGTTGCAAGGATACGAGCTAGACCACCAAGGGAGTGGGCGCGGTGAAGTGGCTTGTAAGGCGATCATCGTGAGCGACGGGGAAGAACGAACAATCGAGGGAGTTGGCAATGGCCCGATCAATGCCTTCGTGCAAGGACTCGAGAAATCTGGCTTGAAGGACTTTACGCTTACCGACTACCGCTCCCACGCGGTGCGGGGAGGTTCCAGTTCTGATGCTGCCGCTTACGTTCAATTACGGAAGGATGATGGCACCATTCTCTGGGGCGTGGGGGTTGATCCATCCATCGAGATGGCCGGCGTGAAGGCGCTGGTCTGTGCTTGGAATCTGCTCCGTTAAAAGATGATTCAAAAAAAACGCGCTCCTTTTTCAAGGAGCGCGTTTTCTGTTCTAAATGAACGAAAGAAAACTAAGGAACAACGACAATCGGAGTGCCCTTTTTGACCTTGGAGTAGATCTCCGGGATGACGGTGTGTGGTGTGCGGATACAACCACTGCTAGCAGGGCTGCGGTGAACGCTACCTGAACCGTGCATGCCGATGCCATCACCCGTGAGACGCATCCAGTATGGGAGCGATGCGCCGACGTATTTGTCTTTAGGTCCACCATACTTGCGGCGGTCGCCACCGTGGACGCGTTTGCCTTTATAGTAGGTGGTGCCGAAGATGGTGGAGCGTTTGTTGACGATCATCTCGGTGATGGGGAAGGTGCCAGTAGGGGTGCGTTTGCCGGCACGGCCAGTGCACACCGGGGTGTCTAGCGCGACGGTCTCTTCCGGGCCTACGAGGAGCTGGGCGCGTTGATCACTGAGGTCCACGCGGATCTTGGTGTTTGAAGAATTAGCGGCGGCATAGGCCGTTTCGTTTTTATAAACAGACAGCGTGCTGCGATAGTCTGACCTCTTCTGGAAAGCCGCATAAGAGTTGGCGCCTGATGAGTTGGAGCTAGAGCAGCTAGTGAAGAAGAGCGCGCCGAGAGTGAGCGCGACGGTCATGATGATTTTTTTCATATCAGTTTTGGGGAGTTAATAAGTTTATGGAGAGTGGTTATTCTGTGATTGTGACCTGCGTGCCAATTTTCGTTTTCTCGAAGACGATGGGGACGGCGTCGGCGTGGGAGCGGATACACCCATGAGAGGCGTAGCGGCTGTTCACGTTGCCGGCGTGCATGCCAATGCCTGTGTTTGTAAGGCGCATCCAGTAAGGCATCGATGCTCCGAGGAATTCACCGCCTGGAGGTGGGGTGTCTTTCCGGGAGTCGGCTCCGCTTTTTACAACTCCGCCATCGGCATTTAGGATTTTACCATAGAGGTTAGAGCGCTTGTCTTTGATCTTCTCGGTGATTTTGTAGGTTCCGGGAGGGGTCTTGTGCTTTGAGCTGCCGCTAGAAACGCGGTAGTCCATCGCGATCTGGTCGCCGACCATGAGAAAACCACGTTGGGTCGAGAGGTCGACTTTTACGTGAGAGTTCGTGGCATTTGCGGTGGGGAGTAGAGCTGCGTTTTTCCAAGTCCGTGTCGTGCCTGGGTAGGGGCCGAACTTAAAGTGCTCATAGCTGCCGGGAGGATGAGGATTCACTTTCTCGGCGACTTTGACGACTGTTTGCTCGGGGTTCGGCGTTGGTTCCGTGGCCTTAAAAGGGCTGCTGCCGCAGCTGGTGAGGAAGAGGCCTGTCAGAGCGGCCATCAGGTGGTGGGGGGGTAGACTAGATAATTTCATCGTGACTTAAGAGTTATTGCCCCTTCCCTATGAAGCGGTCAAGTGAACATAGTGTAATTTATTGATGAAAAAGATCTGTTAAAAAAACTGCATTTGGGTTGACGGCACCCTGAATTGCTGTTTTTTTAGCATCGTTATGAGAGTGAAGCACTTCATCCCGTCCTGTGTCATGATCTTGGGCTTTAGTTGGCTGCTTTCGAGTTGCTCCAGTGAGGTTCGGCATGCTCTTCCTTCTGCGGCGCCTGCCATCCCATCTACCGAGGAGAGTGAGTGGTTTCCAGTGGTGAAGGAGGTTCCTAGGACTCAGCAAAAAGCGAGCGTGGCTCCGGCTCCTAAGAAGGAGCGGACGGGGATCGCGACAGGCTTCGGCCGGGAAGTGGAGTCGGCATTGGGTTACTCTGACTTTACCCGCACCAGCGGTCAGCCAAAATACCTGACCACGATTCGCTATAATGACAGCGAGGGTGCGAAGGCGATGGGCGTAGATCGCAGCACGAAAGGGAAGGGGCTGCAAAAAGCGGCTGGCGGCTTGATCGAGTGGGGGATGAGCGGAAGTTGGGGGACTCTGGGGAACTATTGGTGGCGCGGGGGGCGCTTTGTCATCGGGAAGAAGGGGCGCGAGTATCAGTTGAAGATTAAAAATATCAGCCAAGCCCGCCTCGAAGTGGTGCTGAGTGTCGATGGACTAGATGTGATCGATGGAGAGGCGGCTTCGACGAAAAAACGTGGCTATCTTATCAACCCTGGGAAGACTCTCGTGGTGAAGGGCTTCCGCACTAGTCACGATGCCGTGGCCTCCTTTAAATTCTCGTCGGTGAGTCGTTCTTACGCAAATTTACGCCATGGGAGCACTCGGAATATTGGGGTGGTCGGGTTGGCTCTCTTTACTGAAAAAGGACGGGAGCCGTGGGCGGAAAGCTCCCATCGTGGCGTGGCCCGTGCTTTTGCCGAAGCGCCCAATGTTCGCGCTCGCGATTAAAAAGATTCTTATGAAAACAACACTAAAAATGCTCGCTCTCGTAGCGACAATCGTCGGACTCGCCAGCTGTGGTTCTAACCCAGCTGCTAACCTCACTGGAGGTCAGACGACTTATCTCAATCCCGACATCATTGTCGGTCCTGGGACAAAGTAGGCGAAGGAGGCTTTTTATTCCTAGCACCGCTTGATCTGGAAACAGGTCAGGCGGTTTTTTTTATTCTTGGTTCAGGAATGAGAGGGCTAGAGCACGATCGGGGTGGTCTTCTAAGGCCTCTTTCAAGGCGCTGAGCTGGGCCACGAGGTCTTGGCCGAGCCGCTCGCTCATGCGAGTCATCTCGTTTTGCGCGATTTCCTCGTGCTTAATGTTTTCCTGCCATGGTGCGGTGAAGATGAGGTGGAGTTCATCGTGGAATTGCCGTTTTTTCAGAGCTTCCCATTCACCGGCATCGAGCCAGATACTTCCGGTTGGGGAGCGCTCGATGAAGAAATCAAATCCATGCCCGACTTGGTAGCGCTGCATGAGGCCACCTGTTTCAGGGCAGATTTTGGCGGATGTCGAATCGTAGCGTGAGGGCTCATCAGCCCACGCCCTTGGAAGGTGTGGGAGGCGGCTCGGGCGCCGTTGCAACCAGCGCCAGTAGCTATCAGCCATGATGAATATGCCTCCGCTTTCTAGGCAATGATAGCCGATCAGGCCATCTTCCAAAGGTTCACGAGTCATGACTGAGTGGGGGGCGGCTGGACTGTTCATGGGGGAGATATTAATCTTGGGAAAAAAAGATGGCAACGAGTTCTTGCCAAAGAAAAAAGGCCACCTCCAGAGAGACGGCCTTTTTAAAAATGAGAAGGGATGGTCTGGAGATTATGGGCGGATTTCCCAAACTTCACAAACTTGGTTTGGGCTATCATCTGGCCCGAAGCGGTTGCCTTCACCGAGGTAAACGGCCTGCACGGCCTGTCCGTTCTTTTTAAGGTAGTTCACCATCGAGGCCACGCGGGTGGCGCGTCGTGAGGAAAGCTTCTGGTTGGAGAGGGAGTCACCGGATGGGGAGGCATAACCAACCACGAGGAAGAAGGATTTCTCACCGGCTGAGAGAGCCATGCTCTTCAGGCGGGCCTCGTGGTTACGGGCGATCTCAGCGCTGCCACTTTTGAAGGTGATGGAGTCTCCAACGCTCGCGTTCATCTGGGAGTCAATGCGAGTGTATGTTTGGATGCGGGACTTGTAGTTATTACTCTCGATGCGCTTGAGTTCCCGGTAAAGGTCTTCAGCTCGGGGTGAGAGTTCTTCAGCACTGACGAAGAGTTTTGATCCCGCGCTCTTAGCGAGGAGGCGTTGGTTCTCGGCGCGGAGTTCGGCATTGGCAGAGCGGAGTTCCGTGAGTTCGGCGAGAGTGAGGGCGTGGGTATTGCGATCAACTAAGCTTCCTTGGCTGGCACGGAGTTCGCGCAGTTCACTTTGTAAGCGGTCGCGTTCTAGCCGGGCGAGGGCGAGTTGCTCACGGAGTGAGTCTGCGGTGGCTTTATCGACGGTGCCGACGAGGGCCTGACGGACATTCGCTAACTCAGCTTCAAGACCTGCGACACGGGCGGCCGCTCCCTGAGTTTGCCCAAGCCGGGTCTGGAGATCGGTAATGCGGATACTCATCGAGGTGGCATTGTCCTGCGCGGTGCGGAGCATTGCGGAGTCACTGGCGCTGGCGTTAAGAAGGCGGCCGAGGGCATCGGTATCAGACTTGATCTGATTGATGAGAGCATCGGGGTTTTGGCTCACTCCTGAGATTCCGGAGTAGCGGAGGGCCTCCTTGCGCGCTTTACGGTCTTTAATGTCATCCTCAAGTTGGCTGACCTCGTCAGAGACTCCGGTTTTATTGAAATGCTGGCTGATGACCAAGAGGAGTAGAAGTAGGACGACCGCGCCCATCACGATTCCCATGATGAGGTTTTGATTCGATGCCGGGGTGACGTTACTCTGTTGCTGTTGATACTGGTGATCTTCTGTTTCTGGTGCCATGGGGAAAGTTGTTTGAGGTGTGAGGTCGGAGTTTGTATAAAAAGAAAAAAAATGAAATTCAAAAGTCACCGATTACCAGCGAGGGTATTTGAAATCAATGATCATTAAGTTTTTACTCCTCATGGGATTACTCCCAGTCTTCGGTGCTTTTCTCGCTCGGAAGTTACTCAGCGATGGTGCGGTGCGGAAGGATGGGGAGCATGAGGTCTCTCTGACGGGGGGCGAGTTAGTAGCGCGCATTCTAGAAAGAGGAAAGGCGTCCTCGGTGGAGGTTCAGCTGAAAACCCGTCCTTTTTTAATTCTGGGACCGGAGAGGCTCATTATTTCACCCACTTTGGCAGAGTCAAAGCGGGCCCGTGACGTGGCGGAGGCTGGCTTGTTAGCGGGGATGGTTCTGATGTCCCGACAGCAGGCGAAGGTGGTGCGCTGGCGGATGTGGGCCTTGAAATTTGGCTCTGCGATGCCTGCCTTCATGACCCTCGTGATGTTTTTTGCGATGGTGATGGGCCGCCTTTCGCCCACCCTCTGCTTTTCTCTCGTTGCGGGGATCTTGGGGGTAGCAAGTGTTTTTCTATGGCTGACCCTGCCAGTGGAGCGCGCTGCGGCAAAGGTTGCGGCAGAAATGCTGGAGGAAACGGCCCTGGTGGCTCGGCGTTCTGAAGGGGAGATGTTGGGCAATCTTATCCGCGCGATGGCTTGGCGCAGAGTGATGCCCGGGGCAGTGGCTTGGATCGGCCGGAAGTGAATCGGATGAAGTCATTTCTCAGAAAGTTCCTCCGTGGCTTGGTTTTTGCGAAGCCCCAATCTTTGTGGCGCTTGATCGGGCTTGTCTTTGGGCTGGGCTTTGGTGCAGGAGGGGTAGCGATTGGGAGCCTCTGGCTAAGTTCCACGAAAGACTACCTACGGAGTTGTACGTGGGAGCAGGTGGACGCTCAGGTTTTTAAGAGTGAGGTGGCGACCTCCGAGAGTGGGGATTCTTGGCAGGTGAAGGTAGCTTACGCTTATCGCTTTCAAGGGAGGAACTTGGAGGGGGATCGTTTCGATTTCGGGAGTGACTCCACAAACATTGGAAAAACGAAGATGGAGGAGGCCGCCGCGAGTTACCCGACGGGGAGCTCGGTCATGATTTGGGTAAATCCTGAGGAGCCTGAAGAGTCGGTTTTAGTGCGGAAGCTCTCGTATCAAGTCTGGGTGGATCTCGCTGGGAGTGTGCCCTTTCTTCTCGTGGGGATTTGTGGGTTTGGGTATTTTCTTTTGAGTGGAAGGATCTGGGAAAAGAGCCGTGAGCTGCGAGGAGACTTGATGAAGTCAGCCCCGGCACGGATCCGCGAGGCGATGGGGGCCGAGCAGTTGGACTGGGATCAAAGATTAATCTTCACAGAAGCCGCCCGGAAATATGAGGGCCTTGGTTTCTTGGCAGCGGCTCTTTTCTGGAATGGCATCGTGCTGGTTTTCCTAATTGGGATGGTCGAGATGTTAAGCTCGGGCGATGGCCTAGGTTACTTTCTGGCGCTGTTTTTGATCCCCTTCGTGCTCATCGGAGGGTGGCTCTTCCGCATGAGTCTACGGAGCCTTTTTGGCAAGGAACCACCTGCGTGGGTCATCTGGATCGATGGTGTGGAACTGGGATCAAACGGAGATCAGGGAGGCCATGTGACGCTAGCGTGGATGCCTCTCGATGATGGAACTCCTTTCCGTGAATGTTTTCTAGGAGTGAAGCGGTGGAAGCCGATGACAAGCTATAATAAGTGGGCAAAGGAGAACCCGAGGTGGCAAAGAGAGACCGGGAGCTTGCACGAGATGCAGGCAGGAGAAGTCGGGCAGACCGTGGTGACCATGGATCGATTGGTGAGTCAGAGCAGGTGGAGTCGCCCGCAATACTGCCTCAATCTAGTGATGACTTGGAAGGGGGAGGATGGGAGAGATGAGGCGGCCTCATTCCTTCTCGCGACCCCCAACTCCGACAATGACTAATAGCTAGGGAGGGCGGCCACCCTAAAAGCTGACCATCATGATCGGATCGGGATCAGCGGGGAGGCGTTTTGTGTTCTCGATTAAGTTTTCAATCGGGAACCCCTGCGCCTTCATTAATTGAAGGGGCTCCATGAAGTCGCTGGCCGTCATGCGTGGGTCCTTTGAAAGGAGCCAGAGGAATTTACGGCTCGGAGTGCCTACGATGGCTTTGGTGTAAGAGCGGTTAATCCACAGGACCCAGTAGTCACCGGCGAAGAGGTTGGCGGGGAAGGGATTGAAACGGACCTTTAGTTTTCCGTCACTCACGATGGTGGCGGTCCCGGCGATGTTGGTCGTTTCACCATCGGCCTTGAGGCCTTGGTTCACGACTGAGACGGGGCCATCGAGGCCGACGCCATAGGTGGCCTTTGCGGCGACGAGGCCATTTTCGAAACGGTTCGGAAGGCGCGCCACTTCATGCCATTCACCATCGTAGCGATCGAGTTGGAAGTTTTTGACGGTCGCGAGCGGGGGATGGGAGCTGGAGCAAGAGGCGAGGAGAGCGCACAGGAGGGGGAGGGCGATCAGTCTCATAGTTCTTTGGTGATGGCGGCCGCGAGTTGATCAATGAGGCGGCTTTGGGCGGCGACGAGTTCCTCAAAACCATCTTTCTCAATGGCCTCTCGTAAGGTGCTGGTCCGGCTGGCGATGAGACGGCTGGTGGCAATCTCATAGACTCTCCAGGAGGCTTCTAAGATGGCATCACCATCGGCGGTGCCGTGGAATTGGCGGACATCGACCGTGATTTGATATTTGAGTTCGTTCTCACGGTCCCACGGGTAAGAACGGATGTTCCCGGTCTTATTCTGGTATCCGAGGTTACTAGCGAGGACGCGGGTGAAGTCATTGCGCAATTCACCGCCCCACTCGTGGAGGTCGGATATCTCCATCTTATTCGGGCTGGATTGGAAGACGAGGTAGGGACGCTCGACGAGGTAGTCTGCCATGGTGACTGGTCCCACCCCGATGCCAATTCCATCGGTGGAAGGCGGGCGGCCAGTGGGAGAGAGCAGGTAGAAGTTCCGCGAAGTGGCGCAGGAGGCCAGCGCGAGGAATGAGATGGTAAGGATAAGACGTGAAAACATGATCTACTAGCGGCGCGCGCGCGGGACTTTTTTACTATTCGGCACTTTACCGAAGATGAGGGAATTTGGCTTATCGGCGATCTCGGTGGTCATCCGCTCGATGGAACGGATGGTAGAGCGGAGCTCATCCATCGTGCGGCGCATGTCACCATAAATAGCACCGTTTGTGGTGAGTGGTTCGAGTGATTTGTTCACGCCTGCGAGAGTTTTTCTGAGATCTCCTGAGAGGGCTTTGGTGTCGTTGTCAATGAGGATGGCGTTGAGGGATTTCACGGTTTCTGAGATCTCCTTGAGGGTGCCTTGGGCATCAGCCACGACCCCTTTGCTGGAGACCATGGCGTGGTTCATGTTGCTCAGGGCGTGAGTGGCCTCCTCAGAGGTTTCTCCCACTTTGCCGAGGATCCTGGTGGCTTCATCGGAGGTTTTGCCCACTTTGGTGACTAATTCATCGATGTTGAGTTCGTTAAATTTATCAAGGAGGGCCGCGACTTTATCCTGGAGCCGTTCGAGGCCGGTGTGAACGGTGGGGAGGACGACTCGGCCCCCGCGCTGCTCGATGCCG
>JALZWJ010000234.1 GCA_023300065.1 Akkermansiaceae bacterium | reverse complement strand
ACTACCAAATAAAAATTAAAATCGGTATAATTCAAATATATTTTGTGATGTGCCTTCTACGAATGTAATAGTAACAAGTTTTTAAACAGCGGGAAATGTTCTGAACGTAAGCTATAATGTTCTGAATGAGTCTTTAATTAAAACCTATAATCAAATAACTGAAGTCCGCTATAAAAAGCAACTCCTGATTATGATACTTTTTCTAAAAAACAAAAATCTACATTCGCGATATTACGTAAACGTCTGTATAACTTATGTTTGCATGATAGCACCCCAATGAGGATGTTTTTTTTGCGCGCAAACCGTGCGGCGCTATTTCAAATATTTTTGAGTCTAGTAGGTTACTCCTTAAAAGATAATCAAAATAAGACTCCTCAAGTAACCATTGCCTTTTCTGTGGCACAAGATTATTATCATTTTCAGGTTAAAGTTAATATAGTGGGTATACATAAGGATAAACAAGAATTAATGTTTGAGTTATTTAAATCTGAGGAAGATGCAGATAGGTTTGGTGAAAAAGGAACTGGAATAGGCTTAACCACCGTAAAATTTATTATCACCAAACTAGGTGGCGAGATTAAAGTCAACTTAGAACCTGGTAAAGGAGCAATATTTAGTTTTACGATTAAGAAGTAACCCAATTGCATGCATTTTTCTATCTTTGAATAATATTTGAAATCAGCACATGCAGTTTAAACATCCAGAATTACTTTACGCACTTCTTCTACTGCTCATTCCTATTATTATTCACCTTTTTCAGTTACGAAAATTTCAGAAAACTGAATTTACCAATGTTGCTTTTCTTAAAAAAGTAAACATCCAGACGCGTAAAAGTTCGCAACTAAAAAAGTGGCTTACCTTATTGTTAAGAATGGCAGTCATTGCGTGTTTGGTTCTGGCATTTGCACAACCCTTCTCGGCATCAAAAACAGCACTCAACACCAACAAAGAAACCGTTGTTTTCCTAGACAACTCTTTTAGTATGCAAGCCAAAGGTCCTGATGGTCCATTACTACAGCGTGCTATGCAAGGTTTGTATGAGTTACCAGGAGAAGAAAAAGTAACCTGGTTCACTAACGATAATGTTAACAGAGACGTCACTTTAAAAACGTTTCAGACAAAAATACTGCAAACAGATTACAGCTTTAAACAATTAACACCTAAGCAAGTTGTTTTAAAAGCGGAGCAATTGTTTTCTAAAAATACGGGCGCAGAAAAACGACTAATTTACATCTCAGATTTTCAATTAAAAGAGGCCTTCCCTTCTATACCAGAAGATCTTAAGGTAAATGCCGTTGCGCTATCACCAGAGCGAAAGCAAAATATAACGATAGACACTGTTTATATAAAAGGTAAAGACGCTTCAAAACTTACCCTCGAAGCACGTATAACGGCTCAAGGTAGTAACGAAGCGATTCCTGTATCGCTTTACAATAAAGAAGTACTTGTAGCAAAAACTACAGCAGAATTTACAGAAAGTGCAACCGTATCGGTCGATTTTGAGTTAGACAAGGACAATGCGATAGATGGTCGCATCGTGATTAACGATCCTAACATGAATTATGATAACACACTTTACTTTAGCCTTAACGAAGCAAATAAAGTAAACGTGCTTGCTATTAATCAAGGTGCTGGTGGTTTTATTAGCCGTTTATTTAATAGTACTCAATTTAACTTTACGCCGCAATCCCATAAGAATCTCGACTATAATGCGATCCCGAAACAAAATTTCATCATTCTTAATGAGCTAGACAATATCCCTGCACCTTTAACTGCTGCCCTTCGCTCGTTTTCAGAAAATGGTGGTAGTATTTTTATTATCCCTTCGGCAAATGCTTCTATCAACACCTACAACACCTTACTCAATAGCTTAAAGCTGGGAACTATGGGAGAGCGCATTTCCGCAGAAAAACAGATTACTAAAATCGCTTTTGACCATCCTTTATATAAAGACGTTTTTGAAAAGCGCGTAGTGAATTTTCAATACCCAAAGGCGAGTTCGTTTTATGAGTTGGCAGGCACAAATGCTGCTGCACTATCTTTTGAAGATGGAAAGCCGTTTATTGTACAAAAAGGCAATCACTTTTTAAGCACGGCTCCTTTTGCTTCGGAAATAACCAACTTCAAGAGCTCACCTTTAATTGTCCCTACCCTATATAATATGTCTCTGCAAAGTTTACCCTTGCCAAAACTATATTACACCATAGGAAAACCGAATACGTTTGCCGTCCCTAACAAGTTACAACAAGACCAAACAATTACACTTAAAGATAGTGTGGCTAGTTTTATACCTTTACAAGTAGCGGGGGCAAATAAAGTGACGATCACGACAGACGAAACACCAGACCTTGCGAGCACTTATGCAGTACTTAAGGATGAAGATTTTATTGAGAACGTTAGTTTTAATTATTCTCGTGACGAAAGTATTTTACAATACGCATTACCAGAAGACTGGGAAGGTGTTTCGAGTTTTGACAGCATCCCTGAACTTTTTGAAAATATAGTTAAAGACAATACAATAAACGAATTTTGGAAATGGTTTGCCATTGCAGCCTTCTTGTTTCTGTTAGCAGAAATGTTCGTGTTGCGGTTTTATAAGAAATAACTAACCACTATAAACGATACAGCTATGAAAATACTTCTAAAATCTGCCACCATCGTTGATCCTCAAGGCACACTTCATTTAAAGAAGCGTGATCTTCTTATAGAAAATGGTATCATCGTGCAAATCGCGTCAAAAATAGCCGCGAGAGATAAAATGCGATTGGTAGAAAAAGACAACCTTCACGTTTCGCTAGGATGGATGGACAGCAGCGTAAGTTTTGGGGAGCCTGGATATGAAGAAAGAGAGACGATAGAAAATGGTCTCAACGTTGCGGCAGCCACCGAGGCTACGGGCGTCTTGATAGGTGGCGTAGAAGGCATCGAAAAAGCGCTCCACGCCATTTGGACTGGTGAAAACGAGCCAATCGTAGGTGTGGGATTCGGAAACGGATTCGGCGAATTCTTGGCGATTTTTGGGAGGATCGATACGGATGGTGGGGAGCTCGATGACATCGGCTCCGAGTTCGCCGAGGCGTTTGCTGAGTTCCCCAGCCTGCTCGCGGGTGCGGGTCACGACGATGCGCTTTCCGAAGAGTGGACGAGTCTCGAACCAGTTGATTTTTTCGCGCTCCTTCACGACGTCTCCGATGACTGCGACGGCGGGTGATTTAAAATTCGCTTTCTCGACGATGTCAGCAATCGTCTCGAGAGTCCCTTCCACGGTTCGGTGTTTTCCGGTGGTGGCCCAACGAGTGAGGGCGATGGGTGTTTGTGCCGAAGCGCCGCCTTTTATGAACTGTTCGCAAATGCCACGGAGGCGCGAGACGCCCATGACGAAGACTTTGGTGCCGGGAGTTTTGGCGAGTTGATCGAAGTCGAGTGAGGTGTCTTCTTTCGTAGGATCTTCATGCCCCGTGAAGATAGTGAGCTGCGAGCAATGGTCGCGGTGCGTGACGGGAATGCCGGCATAGGCGGGTCCCGCGATGGTGGAGGAAATGCCGGGAACAATCTCGAATGGTACGCCTGCTTCTGCGAGTTCGGCGGCTTCTTCGCCACCGCGCCCGAAGATCATGGGGTCTCCGCCCTTGAGACGAGTGACGATTTTTCCTTGGAGAGTTTTTTCGACGATGAGTGCGTTGATTTGATCTTGCGGAATGGCATGATCTGCGGCCCGTTTGCCGGCGAAGATGAGTTCGCAGCCCTTTTTGGACCAGCCTAGGAGTTCGGCGCTGGAGAGTGCGTCGTAGACGAGGACATCGCATTTCTCGATGCACTCTTTCGCTTTTAACGTGACGAGGCCAAGATCCCCGGGGCCTGCGCCGACGAGGTAACAAATTCCCTTTTTCTCTCTTTTGCTCATTTCAGATTCTCAAAAAGTTGTTGTGCTACTTCGAGCGGGACCACGCCGCTCGCCTTGGATTTACGAGGCGAACCGGGCTTCTCGGGGAAGACGCGTGCGCCCATCTCCAAGTGCTCTCCCGTGATGGTGCACCACACTCCGATGGGAGTGGAGCAACCGGCCCCGAGAAGGCGTAGGAACTCGCGCTCTGCCGTGATCTGACTCCAAGTTGCGGTATCATTCAGAGCATCGACAATCTTGCCGACTTCATCATCGCCACGGCGGATCTCTAGGCCCACGGTGCCTTGTCCGGCGGCAGGGTAAAAGTTGCGCTCGGCGAGGCACTCGACAAAGACCGGGTGGCGGTTGATCTCGAACATTCCCTCGGTGGCGTAACCGAGGCGGGCCAATCCTGCTTCCGCGAGGATGATGCCATCGTAGTCCGCATCCATCGCGGCTTTCTCGACGCGGGTCGGGACGTTTCCGCGGAGGTCCACGATCTTTACGCCGGGTTTCAAGAACTGAAGTTGGCGGGCACGGCGGACCGAGCTGGTGCCGACACGGGAGCCTTTGCGGACCTCGCTCCAGGGGATCTTACCAATCCAGACATCCGCCATTGCGCCACGTTCTAAAACGGAACGGAGTTGAAACTGATTTTCCAGTACGGTGGGCAGATCTTTCAGGCTGTGCACGGCGACATCGATTTCCTTGTTTTCTAAGGCGACCTCGAGCTCTTTAATAAAGACCCCTTTGTCCCAAATCCCCTCAGCCTTCGCGACTTCGTTTAAGGCGACATCGGTGCGGCGGTCGCCGGTGGTCTTGATGATGACTCGCTCGACTTTGAGGTCGGGGAAGTGCACCGCGAGCGCGGCTTCTGTCATCTCTGCCTGTTTCAAGGCGAGGGCGCTCCCGCGCGTTCCGAGTTTTAGAGTCTTCATAAAATTTAGTCGTTCACTGCGGGAAGGGTGACCTTGTCGATCTCTTCTCGGATGATTTCTTCGCAGAGGAGCAGTTGTTCCTCACGTCGCTTCCTTGCCTGATCTGCCATCTCTTGCAAGGTATCAATGTCGTAAAGGTAGACCTCATCGATCTCACCGACGGCGGGATCGATGTCACGTGGCACCGCGATATCGACCATGATGAGGGGGCGGAACTTCCGCTTACGGCGCACCGCCTCGATGTGCGCGGGCTTCACGACGAAGTGTGGTGCACCGGTCGCGGCGATCACGACGTCAAGATGGGCCAGTTCTTCTTCCCAGCCTTGGAAAGGCACGGCACGGCCACCGATTTCTTCGGCAAGGTCGATCGCTTTATCAAAAGAACGGTTCGTCACCATCACCGAGGAGGCTCCGCGTGACTGGAGGGCGCGGGCTGTCTTACGACTCATCTCCCCTGCCCCGATCACCATCACTGAGCTGCCTTGGAGCTTGCCAAAAACCTTCTCAGCCAGCTCGACCGAGGCGCCCGCGACAGAGGTGGCCCCTTCTTGAATCGCAGTGTGAGTGCGGACTTTCTTTCCGACGCTGAAGGCGCGTTGGAAGAGTTTGTTAAGCACCCCTTTCGTGGCTCCGCTTTCTAGCGACCGTTTGTAAGATTGTTTTACTTGGCCGAAGATCTCGGTCTCGCCCAGGACCATGGAGTTCATCCCGCTTGCGACTCGGCAGAGATGCTCCGCCGCACCGCGTGCGTGGTGATTGTAAAAAAGCCCCTCCCGTGCGCCGGTGTATTCGCGTTGCTGGCAGATCCAGTCTTCTAGCTCGGTCACTCCACTCCCGCCATTTACGACGGCGTAGTATTCGGTGCGGTTACAGGTCGAGAGCACTACTCCTTCCAGGACATCGGCGGCGGAGAGCAGCATCTCGGTCTCGCGCTCTAGGGCGGCCTCAGAGAGCGCGAATTTCTCCCGTACCTCGACGGGTGCAGTTTCGTGATTAAGGCCAAGGCAGACGAGTTTCATCACAGTTTCGCGAAGACAAAAAGCGAGAGGATAAAGAGAGAGGTGAGGCCGATCGCGAGGTGGCGACCTGGCATACCACGGACGAAGTAGATACCAAGGAGGACGGCGTAAAGAACCCATGTAATGGTGGCGACCATGAGGTGAATATTAAAGGTCCCGGACTTCATTAAGAGCCCGGCCAAAACACCGACGGTTAAGACGATCCACCCCACCAGCGCAATGCGGGCCATCGCTTTCACGAGGCGATTCACGGAGGGCATCCCTTGCACGAGACCACCGCTGAGTTGGCGGGACTTTAAGCGACGGTTTAGGACAAAAAACATCACACCCGCGACGGCCGCGAGAGCGAGGGCTCCGTAGGAAAGGACTGAGAGTGCGGCGTGGGTCTCGCGCCATGGATCCACCGATTCAGCGCGGGAGACACCGGCCTCAAACGAGCCGGGAATAAGCGCGATGACTTGGAGAATCACCACGAGCGGCGCGGTAAAAACGCCGAGGAGGGAGAGCCGATAAGTGGTCCCCGTAACGAGGTAGAAAAGAGTGAGCGACCAAGCGAGGAAGAGGCAAATCTCGCCGAGATCTCCGAGGGGGCATTGACCACGGAGCGACCCGCGCCAACCGAGGGCCATGAGCTGCGCGCCGGAGGCCAGAGCCATCCATAAAAAAGCGGCCCGCCCGGGTTTCTCCGCACGCATCGCCAAGGCACCCAGCACACCTCCTGCCGCGGCAAGAACTGTTGCGATGATGACCCACCCGATTCCCATGCCCATGTAACTGCCCCTAACCTGCCAACCTTTCAAGCGCGGATGCGGGGATTCTTGCCATTTCCCGTTCTAAGGCGGCTCACTGAGCCTCGGCGAGATCTTCCACCAGCTCCTTCACAAGAGGCATCATGCGGATGAGGCGCTGGGCTTGCTCGGAGCGGGTTCCGCGTTGGCGTTCTGAGAGTCGAATTTCTAGATATGGGGCGTCCTCTTCTTTGAGGCGGATATTGCTATCCCAGCCCTTTCGCTCGGTGAGCGTGGTGACGAGCGATTGGCTGGCTGCTGGCGAGCGGAGTTCCGCCCAATCCATATCGGCCCCACCTCCGGTGACTTTGATGAAGCCTTTGAGAGTCTCGCCTTCCTCGCTACAACGGGCCCAGACCCAGGCGGGGAGGTCGTCATCTTGCAGCGGTGAGTAGAAGAAAATACGGACTCCGACTTTCGTTTGATGGGAGGTCAGGTATTCCGCCAATCCGTAGGCGAAGGCGATGCCAGTGCCACTCTCAGCCTGTGGCACGGCGAGGACGACTGGGTTGATCGACTCGCGGTCACCGGCCTTGATCCAGATGCTGGGCCAGAGCAGCCCCTCGGCAGAATCGCTTTGGGATTTAAAGATCTCGTATCCCAAGTTCTCGGGTCCGAGAGAGCCCATCGTGATTGCCGCGATTTGGCGGAGGGCTTTTTGACCGGAGGGAGTGCGGACATCGCGCTCACCAATCATGGTATTGAGCTTGGTCAGATAGTCTGCCATTTCGGAAACCGTCACCTCTCCTACGAGGGGCTTACTCTCCTCTTGGTCGGCATTGGCCCCAAGATAAAGGGCGATGCAGATGGAGAGAATGAGGAGGGTGGGAATGACCACGATCGCGATCTTAATTGCGCTATTGCGCGTGGGCTCAGGGGCAGAGGTGGTCATTTTGAAAAGAGGAGAGAAATCTCGTGAGCAGCGCGTTGGTGGGTGCCGGTCTCGCCAAGTCGCGAGGCGGCTTCTAGAAGTTCTTTGGAAAGATCCTCGCAGAGTTGAGGGTCCTTTAAATGTCGGCCGACCCATAAGGCGACCTCGTAGGCATTGGCCTCGCTCTGGATATATTCAGGGACAAGCTCGCGCCCCGCTAAAATATTAATGAGCCCGATGTAGGGAAGTTTGATCAACTGCCGCGCCATCAGATAAGTGGGCCACGCTACCTGGTAAACGAGGCAATAAGGCATGCCATAATAGGCAGCCTCCAAGGTCGCGGTGCCACTGGCCACCACGCCACAACTCACGGTCTGCATCAGAACCTGACTTCCGCCGTCTTGAATCTCGACTAGGCCATCGGGCAGACCGCTCTCCGCCAAAGCCACCTTCATCACATCTCCCACTTTTTTACTGGCGGCAGCCGTGATGAAACGAACCCCGGGCTGCTGCTCTCGCAAGCGTGCCACCGACTCCAACATCATGGGAAACAAGCGGCTGACCTCCTTCGTCCGGCTCCCAGGAAAGAGCCCCACCATCAGCGGTCTGCGGGGAGAATCGACCCGCTTCTCTTCTAATTCATCGACCAATGGATGCCCGGCACAGCGGCTGCGGAGTCCCACCTCTTCAAACAAAGGGACCTCAAACGGAAACAAGCAGAGCATGAGGTCATGGGTCGCCGCGATCTTAGGGATCCGCTTCTGGTGCCAAGCCCACACCTGAGGCGCCACATAGTGAACGATCTTGGTGTGGGGTGACTTCTCATGAACCTGCTTTGCAAGTCGGAGATTAAATCCAGGATAATCGACGAGTAAGAGGACATCGGGCTTCCACTTTAAAAGATCATCGAGGGCCTCGTCAAAGCGCGCCTTAAACCATCCATACTTCCGCAGTACTTCCCAGAGCCCCATCACCGCGGCTTCATCCACCCAATCGGTCACGCCCCCATCCGAAAGCGCCACCATCTTAGGACCACCGAGGCCCCGAAACTTTACACCCTCTAGCTCTTGCTGGAGGGCCCCCATGAGCTCCGCGCCGTGGATATCTCCACTTACTTCGCCTGCGACTACGTAAACCGATTTGCTCATCGTCGGGGCGATGCTACGTCAGAACGAGACTTTGCCAAACTGCAAATCACGTCACAAGGGCTTGCTTCTATTCCCGCATGGCGTTAATTCCTCCCTCCAAGTCGCATTATGTCTGAAAAAACTGCACCAAAACCCGAGTCCGGCCCTAGCCCCATCGGTGAGATTTCCCAAGAACCATCAGCCTTCGAGGCCTTCCTTGATGCCAATCAAAAGAAACTCGTTATCATTGGTATCTTAGTGATCCTCTGCTTGATCGGCTACGTCATCTTTGACGGTCTAAAAACGCTTTCTGCAAAAAATGCCGCCGGTGACGTCGCCGCAGCTCGCACCGTCCCTGAGTTGGAAGCTGTCAGCAAG
>JALZWJ010000233.1 GCA_023300065.1 Akkermansiaceae bacterium | reverse complement strand
TCCGCTGAAAAGGCGGGAAAGCTTATTACCAATCAGGCTGTTCAAAGAGAAATTTGCAGTCTCCACAGCAAGACGAGCTTTTTCACCGGGAATGAGAGGGATCCTTCCGCTCAATTTCAGAGAAGACGTAGACAGGGAATCATCAGCCCCCGGCTGATCAAGCGACAAAGACTTAATATCCACAGCCCCATCATTAAAACGCACGAGGCCGCTAGAGATCGGAAAGGATTTCCAGCCATCAAGGCGTAAAGCCCCTTGATCAATCGTTAGCTGGAAGCCCTCGTTGGAAACATAGCGTAAGCTCGTACTTGCCCCCTTGAGAGACAGCCCCCCCTCCTCGCCAAAGGCGACATCAAGCGCTTGGCAATAGTATTGATCAAAAGAGAAGGGAAAATCGTCCTCCTCCAATGCTTCACTAACTTCTCCTGAGACCGTGGGCACCCCCACCATCAACTTACCCGCGGCGCCACCAATCTGTAGCCCACCAGTCCGTCTCCCCAGAAATGAGCCAAATCCGACATCGCCATCGATCCTTGAGACACTTAGCTCACGAAGATATGAACTCGCTGGCCATTTAAATTCGGCTCTCTGAATATTCGCAGAAAAAGGAAGCCGCTTATAGCCGCTCAGCTGCACTTCAGCACCAGTCCATTCAGAAGCGATACCTTCCAGCCCTTCACGATGTTTTTTACTATTGTGCGAGAGGATAAGAAAAAATCCCGTTAAAAATAAGATCAGAACGAGGCTGGCCGCCATTACGATCTTAAAGAGAAGCCTCTTCTTTTCCTTTTCGGGCGTCGCTTTCTCGTCCTGGTCCGAACGGCGGCGGCGGCGTTTCACCTTACGCGCGACTGAGCCATCAGAGCGGGTCACCACCTCCCCTTTTTCTTCCTTATCGCGCTCCTGGTCACGGAGCGCCTTCATCATATCATCCAGCGAGTATTGATCTTTTGAGCTATCAGCACTCGCGGAGGCATCCTCGCGTGCCGGCGGCAGCGAATTTGGGGGGATTTTTTGACTCATTAACGATTTCGGTAAGGATTCCCTGCTGGATCCAGCAGTTCGACCGTAATAAAGATGAGAAGCGAGCGCTTTTCAACAGAGACTCCGTCATTTCGGAAAATTCGACCAATCAAAGGAAGGTCACCTAAGATAGGAACCTTATCATTCACTTGATTACGAGTTTCAGAAACCAAGCCACCCATCACAATGGTCTGGCCATCTAAAATCTGAAGAGATGTCTTACCGCGAATCGTGCGGAAAAGCGGCTTCAAGATCGCGTTCGGCGTGATTTCCCCAAAAGCTCCGTTCGTTGTCACCGTTCCAGCCACAGCATTGACTACTGAGGTGCTGCTCGATCCACCAATAGGAGTCCCGTAGTTCACGAAGCCCTCAAAATCAGTGATGACAGGATTCACCGCAACCTCGATGATTCGGCGATCAGCTCCGACCTGGGGAAGAACTTCTAATGAAACCCCCAAATTGCGTGTCTCAAAACTCGATGGAGTCGCAGGTGTTACCGCAGTACTCCCCCCGTTCGTTGAGTTAGGAAGTTGGGGAGGATCGTAATCCTCGGGATATGGAAACTCAATGATCGATTCAATCGAGGCATTCTGTCCAGGTAAAGTCATCACCTCTGGGCGGACTTTGATATCAGTTCCAGTCTTTTGCGAAAGACCACGCATCAAGAGTTCATGAGCAGTGCCGTCAATGATGCCCCTTAAGCTAATGATGCCACTCGCTCGGGGAGTCGCAGCCGCACCAGTCGGCGAACTCAGGGTAGTCGCCGCGCCACCACCCACCCCAGTGGTAAAGGTGCCCGACGAAGTCGTCGGCGCCTCTCGTGTCAAAAGCGCATCAAGCCCATCGGAAGCATTAGAAAGGTCCCCACTGCGCAACCCTGATGTCACTGGTCGGCCAGCGATCGTATCGTTGATCGCAGTGCCCGTTCCCGTGGTGCCTCCAGACAGAACCGCATTCCCACCAACACTCAATTCGCCAAGTATCACATCGAATCCCAGCTCCTCTAAATTCGACTGACTAATATCCAGAATCGTGGTCTTAATAGCAACAATCACCGGCTCAGTCTTAGCCTCTTCCTCGACGATGGCCTCAATCAAGCGCATGTTGGTTGCGGTGTTCCGCACCGTCAGCGTCCCCGTGCTCGGGTTATAATTCGCTGTAGCGCCCTCAGGGAAACTCACATCGTAGCTTCTCAGCTTTTCCATCGCGGTGAGAGTCTTAGCGATCAATCCACCTTCTGCTGCATCGCCACCAAAGGGATCTCCGTCACCCACCGCCTTTGCAGCTCCCCCGTTTAGGAAACTAGGAGGAACGCGGAAGTTACGGCGAATGAGGCTTGGGTCAGAGAAACCTGTAGCATTCAGAACCACCGCAAAATCATCGACCCGATAGGACGTTCCTGTTGCCTCCGTCACCAATCGGACAACCTCTCCCAGTGGGACATTCCGGAGCTTCAGATTGATCACTGCTGATCGTATTTTTTGCACCGCAGGGTGTGTCTCATCTCCAAGCTGGATCACAAAAGGAATCCCTTTTTTAGACTCATCTAGCGTGCTGGTATCGCCCTCCTGAGACGCTGCCCTCAAAAAATCAATTGCCTCATCAAGCGTTGCACCATTTAGGACCACCTC
Organism: Akkermansiaceae bacterium; assembly: GCA_023300065.1. Classification (GTDB taxonomy): domain Bacteria; phylum Verrucomicrobiota; class Verrucomicrobiia; order Verrucomicrobiales; family Akkermansiaceae; genus SW10. Next base: position 3,458 of record JALZWJ010000233.1, on the reverse strand, counting down.
TGGAATAATGATCGTATTGAGCTTCGTCTGCAAACTTGCAACCCCCGCCTCAGAAAGAGAAAACCCATTATCGGAAATCACCGGAACATCATCCCTGCGATAGGACTTCTGCTCCCACTGCGCCTCGACATCCTTTAAAAGCTCTGCCCGAGCCTGATCTTTGGCCGCATCGTGATACCCCGACTGAGCGGAATTCACCCGCTCCATCCCACGGCGCGCCGCATTATTATACTGATCGATTCGGATGACATCCTCGTAGGTCATCATCGCGTGATCAAACTTCCCTAAATCGTAATACCCCTCCGCCTCGTATAGGAGACGTCGCACCCGATCAACATTCGCAGCATGCTCAGGAGTGAGCGCCGGATTATTACGGATCGGGTCATCCACCTTATTACGAACCGCTGTGACCTGCTTATTGTCAGGGTCCACTGCCTCAACCTGATCCATCAGAGCCTTCGCTCCCTTAGAATCACCTTTCCGCATCAGGCTCTGGGCTTGCACCACAGAAGCCTGAGAAAAACGCTGCACCACCGTAGCTCGCAGCCCCGCCACCGCCTTTGCCCCTTCCGGTAACTTCGCCAAAGCCTGCGCATACTTACTGACCGCGGTTTTAAAATCCCGCTTGAGATAGGCCACATCGCCATCTTCGATGAGCACGTAAGCATCGCGCGACTCCACCGAACGCGCTGCCGCCTCACCAGAAAGGAGAGAATTCTGAGCGAGAACCGGAGCACCACAGACCAAAAGTCCGGAGAGCAGCCCGCGCTGAAGTTTGAGTTTAAAGTCACCCATATCGTAGGAGGCTGTTTTATAGAGTGGAATCAGGGGATCGATAAGCCGAAAATCCGAAAACTTCGCCTCCGCCAAAGCGGTTCCACCCCACAAAGCCCCCTCCCCCTAGCCCTATCTCAAAAAAAGCGGCCTCATTTACTTCTGCAGAAGCTTCGCCACCACAGCCTCTACTTCCTTCTTTCCATAAGCATGCCCATCAATCGTCTGAACTAATTTGCCATCCGCAGCATTCGCAACCAAGCCATGCCCCTTTAGCTTCGCCTTCTTAATCTCCTCCGCGCTCTTCCCTGAGCCCACCAAGACATTTGTAAACGTAATCTTCTCCCCTTGTGTCTTTTTCAGATCATTCACGATGACCTTTATTTTCGCACACATTGGTCATCCATCGAAATAATAGAAAGTCACCACCGGCTTCTTCACCACCACCGCCTCCTCAGACTTCGGGGCCATCTTTTCCTGCCCCAGAACCGGCGCCACCAGTAAAACCGGCACCGCTGTCACCATCAGCAATTGCATCATTATCTTCATCCCCCAAAAACTACCAAACCCCACCCCTCAAGCAAGCACTATGGAGAGTGGCGCTTCCAGCCCGCTTCCCCTCAACGCAAGCCCGCTCAATCCCCAATCACCACCACACTCGCGCGCACCATCCAACTCTTCTGCGTCTCTCCGACTCTGCTCCCTTGAATCAAGGCCGCCTCACCATCCTTCAAAAGCATCCCAGTCTTAAAAGATGCTTTTTCCATGTCTCCCCCCCGCTCAGCTAGCGTCAATCTCATTTCAAAAAACACTCATTCATCAATCGATGCCGCGCCCAAAATCAAATCTCCAAAATCTTCGCCGCGATCTCCTCCGCCACCCCAGCCTCCGTGCGGATGTAAATCTCCTGCAAGCCCTTCTCAGACTGCATCACCGCCTTTAGCCCGCCAGATACCTCACGCTGAATCCGGATCGCCCCCGTCGCGCTCCCCTTCCCAAGAGACTTCCCGCCGTAGGACCTCCCGATGATTAGCCCGATCACCCCATCCATCGCCTCAATTTTCTTAATGAGAACCTTACACTCTTTCGAGGTAGATTGATGGCGTCCACGGGAAGGCATAGGCCGATAAGGAGTATCTCCAAAAGACCATACATTCAAGTTCAACAGCCCAAAGACCACTTTAGCGCCCTCCAAAGAATAAAGTTAGGGACAAGGCGACTTGCCTGCTGCCCCCTTCCCCGCTTCACTCCCCGAAGTGACCGAGCAAACGCGCGACCAACTAGCTGATGGCTCTTATGAATTCCTCTCCATTTTTTTGGAAGGGCTTCCTTTCATCTTCCTCGGGACCCTCGTCAGTGGGTTCCTAGGGACCTACCTCCCGCGAGGTGCCTTCGAGAAATTCCTCCCAAAAAATCGCACCCTTTCCATCATGGTGAGTGGCCTTCTCGGAGCCGTCTTTCCTGTCTGTGAATGCGCCGTCGTCCCAGTCATCCGCCGCCTCGTAAAAAACGGCCTCCCCGCCTCCTGCGCCGTCGCCTACATGCTCGCCGCCCCCATTTTCAATCCGGTCACCGCCATTAGCACCTACAAGGCGTTTAATAATTCACATGAGATCGCGATCTCCCGCATCGCGATGGGCTACATCATCGCCGTCATCATCGCCCTCATCGTATCCCGCATTGCCCATGATCTTTTCCTAAAAGCCTCTGCCCGCAAAGACAAAGACCACGAACACCACCACCCACGTAACCTCAACTCCGCGCTCAACAACTCCCTCCGCGACTTCATGGACGTCGGCCTCTACTTCTGCATCGGAGTCGTCCTCACCGCCATCCTCAAAACCACCGTCATCGACCCCACCGATGACTTCTGGAAAGGCCTCGCCCAGAACTCCATCCTCGGCGGCGCAGGCATGATGATCCTCGCCTTCGTCCTCAGCCTCTGCTCCACCTCAGACGCCTTCATCGCCGCAAACTTTACCAACTTCAAATACGGCCCCAAACTCGCATTCATGGTCTTTGGCCCCATGATGGATGCCAAGCTCATCTTCCTCTACTCCACCGTCTTCAAGTGGAAGTTTATCCTCTTCCTCTTCGTCGCCATCTTCATCTTTACCGGAGCTCTGAGCATTCTTTTCGAAACCCAGATCCTTCCCATCTGGATGAACCAAAACACCGAACTCCCCCTCACTCCATGACCTCCCTCCACACCAGACTCTTTGGCCTCCTGGCCTCATCTTGGGGAGTCGCTCTCATCTACTTTTATTACTCCACTCGGATTAAAAAGTATCTCGCCCCGGACTTCCACCACCTCATCATGATCGGTGGCGTCGGCATGCTCATCCTCGGCGTCTACTCCATCATCAACCCCCAAGAAAAAAAGGCCTCCTGCGGCCACGATCATTCACACGACCACGACCATCACGCCTGCGACCATGATCACGATCACGATCATGGCAGCCACTCAGACTGCGGAGAATGCGACCACGACCACGCTGATGGCCACGGCCCCTTCGCCACCATCCTCCTCACCATCGTCCCCCTCGCCATCGCGATGAACTTCACTGAGGACAAGCTCTCCAACGCCGGTCTCTCCAAAAAAGGCCTCTACGAAGCTCCCAGCCTCACCAATAACGCCGACATCCCTCCCTTCACTCGCGAAGACCTCGAAAAACGCGTCCCCA
>JALZWJ010000232.1 GCA_023300065.1 Akkermansiaceae bacterium | reverse complement strand
TGATGGCGGGGGACTCGGTGAATGAGAATTTGCGGAAGTCGGCTGAGTTGCGAACAGGGAAGGTGGCGAAGATTTTTTCGGGTGGGGAGCGGTTTTTTAAGGATGATCTTGAGGAGCGAAATGGGGGAGCGGCGGTTCTTTATCTGAGGGGGCAGGTGAATGTGGAGGAGCGGGCTGAGGGGCAGGTGCAGGTGATGGGGGTTGATGAGGGGTTTTGGGATTTTGCGCCGGAGGAGGCGGAGGTTTTCTTGAAGGATGATGAGGCGGCGATCAGTGGGGCTTTGGCGAGGGCGCTGGATCTGGAGGTGGGAGACGCGGCGGTGGTGCGGCTTCAGAAGCCGGGGTTACTTTCGCGGGATGCTCCGCTATCGGGCGAGAGTGAGGCGGTTTCATCGCTCCGGATTACGGTGGGGAAGATTCTCTCCGATGAGGAATTTGGACGCTTTAGTTTGGCGCAGACGCAGGTGCCACCGTCGTCGGTTTTTTTGCCGCGGGAGCGTTTGCAGAAGGTTCTGGAGTTGGAGGGGAAGGCGAATGCTCTTCTGCTGGCGGAGGGGGAAGCGTTCGATGAAGAGAAGCTGACTTTGGCGGATTACGGGATGTCGGTGGTGGAGGTTCCGGGGGGAGTAGAGGTGCGGTCTGAGCGGATCTTTATGACGCCGCAGATTGCGGAGAAGGTGGAGGGCGAGCCGGTGTTGACTTATTTGGTGAATACGCTGGCGACAGAAGTCGGAGAAACTCCGTACTCGATGGTGACGGCGGTGAGTGGGGAGTCAGCGGGATTTCTGCCGGAGCAGCTGGGCTTTGAGGAGGTGATTTTGAACGAGTGGTTGGCGAAGGATTTGCGCGCGCAGGTGGGGGATGAGTTGACGATGGATTACTTTGTGGTGGAGAAGGGGAGTGAGTTGGTGGAGGAGCGGACGGTCTTTACGGTGAAAGCGATCATCCCGATGGCGGGGCCGGCGGGGGATCGGCGATGGATGCCGGATTTCCCGGGGGTGGCGGATGTGAAGAGTGCGCGTGATTGGGAGCCGGGGCTGCCGCTAGATCTGACGCGGATTCGCGATGAGGATGATGAGTATTGGGAGGAGTTTCAGGGGACGCCGAAGGCTTTTGTCTCATATGAGATGGGTGAGCAGATGTGGCGCAATCGCTGGGGGAAGGTGACGGGGATTCGCGTGCCGGGTGGGGTGGTTGATGAGGTTACGGCACAGGTGAAGGGGGTTTTAGAACCTGGGCTGGCAGGGATGCAGGTTCTTGATTTTTCGAGTGAGGCGAAGGCGGCGGCGAAGTCACCGGTGGATTTTGCGATGCTTTTTATCGCGATGAGTTTCTTTTTAATCCTCGCGGCGGTGGCGCTGGTGGCGATGTTGTTTCGTTTTAATGTGGAGCAGCGGGCGAAGGAGGGAGCCTTGCTAACGGCACTGGGGGTGGCGCCTAAGAAGATTACGAATTGGCGCATGGGGGAGGCTTTCTTTGTGATCCTAGGCGGCGCGATTTTGGGCGGAGTTCTGGCAATGGGTTTTTGCACTTTGGTTTTGAAGGTGATTGGGTCGATCTGGGGGAATGGGACGAGCTTTAGTCTTCACTTGAAATGGGGAACGATGGTGACGGGGCTTTTGATTATTGTGGAGCTGTCTCTGCTTTCGGTGTGGCTGACGACGCGGAAGCAGGCGAGGCAGAGCGCGAGCGTGCGGCTGAACTCGGGCGCGGAAGAGGAGGTGGGGAAGACGAGTCAGTGGGCGATGGGGGTTGCGGTGTTTGGGCTGCTGTTGGTTTTGGGTGGGGTTGCGATGAGTTTTACGGCGGAAGCGCAGGGGGCCTTTTTCTTGATTGGCTTCGGGGTGCTGATGACGGGGTTGGCGGTTTTCCGGATGCGGTTGGGGAAGGTGGGGGAGCTCGGCGCGCTGACGGCGGGGGGAATCGCGAAGGTGAATTTGAGCCGCCGTGCTTCGCGTAGTTTAACGGTGGTGGGAGTGCTGGCGGCGGGGGTTTTTCTGGTGCTTTCGGTGGCGTCCTTCCGCAAGAATGATGGCGGGGATTGGCAGGAGAAGAAGAGTGGGGCGGGAGGATACGCGTGGTGGGTGGAGACGACTTCTCCGGTGAATCGGCCGGCGGATGTGCTGGGTGAGGTGGAGTGGTTCGAGCTGGAGGGGGTGGTGCCTTTCCGGGTTGGTGAAGGGGATGATGTGGATTGTTTTAATCTGACGGCTTCGGCGCAGCCGCGGTTGCTGGGGGTGGATCCAAGTTTGTTAGAAGGGCGATTTCAGACGACCGATGAGTGGGCGATTTTGAAAGGAAAAGGGGTGCCGGTTTTTGTTGATGAGACGACGATGATGTGGGTTTTAAAAAAGAAAGTGGGCGATGAACTGACCTATCAGGATGAGTGGGGAAATGACTTCGCGGTGACGATCGCGGGGGTGGTGAAGGGATCGATTTTTCAAGGAAGTGTGATTGTGGATGAGGAGAAATTGGTCGAGCGGTATCCATCACTGGGGGGGTATGAGATCTTTTTAGCGAAAGAGGAAAGAGACAAGGTGGCTTTGCAGGAAGCGACGGCGGATTTAGGCGGGAAGGTGACGGCGACGCGGGACCGGATGGCGGCGTTCCATGAGGTGGAGAATACTTATATTGCGATTTTTAATGTGCTCGGTGGGTTGGGAATTATTCTCGGGAGCGTGGGGGTGGGGATCGTGACGGCGCGGAATTTGGTAGAGCGCAAAGGGGAGTTTGAGACTTTAAGAGTCCTTGGGATTTCAGAAGATCTGCGAGCAGGAATTGTGAAGCAGGAAGTGCGCGCGATGGTGATTTGGGGCCTGGGGATTGGCTTGGTTTCTGCCTTGATTGCGGTGGTGCCGGTGTTGGGCGGGACGGTAGGTTTACTGGATTTGGGGTGGATGATCGGGCTAGTGGTGGTGATGGCCCTGATCGCGAACTTCGTGGGGACGAGGGCGGTGAGGGGCTTATGAGTTTGGCCGTTGACTCAAGGTTGAGGGGGCGTGGTTGGGAGAAATCTCCCGCTTCTCTTAGTGCGGATTATTGGGCGAAGAGGCCGGTGGTGATGGGGGGGATTTCGGGGTCCTCGTAGATGACGCGGAGGGAGGCGGTTGGGTAGTGTTCTAGGAGGGTCTTTGGGGCGTCGCTGAGGCAGGCGGCGGTGGCTAGGGGGTCGGTGAGTTTGGCGTGGGGGAGGATGACGGAGGCGGCGCGGCGTGTGGTGAGGCCTAGCCCGGTGCGGAGGTCGATGAGGTGGGAGTATTTTTTCCCTCCGGCGGTGACGTTTTGGTAGAGGTCGCCGGAGGTGGAGACGGCGCAGTTCTTCAGGGGGAGGCTGGCGGTGGGGGCGAGATGGAAGGTGCGGAGGCCGATGTTCCAGCCGTCTTTTTTTGGTGGTGGGTCACCGAGGCGGAGGTCGCCGGCGGCGGAGACGAGGGTCTGGGTGTAGCCTTTTTTGTGGAGGTGGTGGAAGATGAGGTCGGCGGCGTAGCCTTTGGCGATGCCGCCGAGGTCGAGTTGCATGTTTTCTAGGAGGACGGTGATGGTCTCTTTTTCGTCGTCGAATTTGAGGTGGTGGATGCCGCAGCGGGAGCGGGCTTCGACTAGCTCTTCCTCGGAAGGGATGCGGCCGGTGCGGCGGGTCTCGCGCCAGAGGTGGGTGAGGGGGCCGTAGGTGGGGTCGAAGATGGCTTCGGTTTCTTCGGTGATTTTTTGTGCGAGGAGGAGGACTTGAAAGAGGTGAGGGCTGACTTTGATGGGGGTGTTGAGGGGGGATTGGGTGAGGAGGTTCAGCTCGGATTCTGGGTCGTAGTCGGTGGCGGCGGTTGCAAATTTTGATGCGCGGTCAAAGGCTTCTTCCATGGCGAGGTAGCCAGCTTTGGGATCATCGGTGTGGGTGATGATTTTAAAGAGGGTGCCCATGAGGGGGCGCTCGGCCTCGATACGGATCTCCTTTTGCGGGGAGGTGGGTGCGGAGGTTTTCTCCTGACAGGATGTGAGGAGAATTAAGGGAATGAGGATGCGGATCACAGGGCTTTGAGGAATTCGAGGAGGGTGGGATATTGATACTCTGCGTCTGAGAAATCAATGCAGCTCGTGATACGGTTTGGGACGGCGGCGACGGGGCAGCCAGCGTCATGGGCGGCTTTGAGGCCGTTGAGGGAGTCCTCGATGACGAGGCACTCGGCGGCGGGGAGGTCCATACGGCGGACGCCTTCGAGGTAGAGGTCGGGGGCGGGTTTGATGCGGGGGGCATCGCCACGGCAGATGACTTCGTCGAAGTACGAGACAAGCTGGAGTTGTTCCAGCCAGCGGTCGACCCAGTCGTGCGAGGAGCTGGAGACGACTGCGCAGGGGATGTTTTTTTCGCGGCAGTGGGCCAGGGTCTCGCGGACGCCGGGCATGGCATCGAGTTTTGCGATTTCTTGGCGGATCCAGGTGTTTCGCTCGATGCCGATGGCGGTCCAGTCGAAGGTTTTCCCGGTGAGTTCTTCGAGCCGGGTTTCGGGCGACCAGGTGTTGAAATCGGAGCCGATGCATTGGACGTATTCTTCAAGTGGAAGGTCGTGGCCGTTTTCAAGGAAGACGTTTTGCATCGATTGGTAGATGGACCATTCGGTGTCGAGGATGACACCATCGAAGTCGAAGAGGAGGGCGCTAGGATTCATGGCATGATCAATAACCGTATAGGTGGGGATCGCAATGTTGAACTGGGTGGGGAGTTTTTCAGGTTGTGAGTCCGTTAGTTTTTCAGGCTTGGTTGAGGGGGGCTTTGAGGAGAGAGTTTGGTATGGCTTACACGACGGATGATGCGCGGACCGAGATGTTGGCGATGCGGGCGGTGACGGAGGAGACTCCATTTGGGCCGGATGTTTTGGTCTATAAGGTGTTGGGGAAGATGTTTGCGACCTTGGGATTTGAGGGGGAGGTGGGGCGGATGAATTTGAAGTGTGATCCGGAGCGGGCGCTGGAGTTACGTGATGAGCATGAGGCGATCATTCCGGGGTATCACATGAATCAGAAGCACTGGAATACGCTGGGGTTGGATGGATCTCTGCCCGCTGTGTTGGTTGAGGAGTTGATGGGGCACTCTTATGATCTTGTGGTGCGGGGAATGCCGAAGAAACTGCGTGAAGAATTAGAAAGATGAGATTGGTAATTGGAGATATTCACGGCTGCTTAAAGTCATTAGAAACGATGTTGGAGGTGGCGGCGCCATCGCGGGAGGATTTGCTGGTGACGCTGGGGGATTATGTAGATC
>JALZWJ010000231.1 GCA_023300065.1 Akkermansiaceae bacterium | reverse complement strand
GTGTCTCATCCGCGCGCGCGACGCCCTAGAACGTGCCTTAGCCTCGCTCCGTGCGGGGGAGGAACCGGAGCTGACGGCCTTAGATCTCCGCGAGTCATTAACCGCGATTGGTGGGATCTCAGGCGTGGTGGATACTGAGGAGATATTGGGGGAGATTTTTGGCCGTTTTTGCATCGGGAAATGAAGTCGCGTAAACGTTCTTTTGATTGGATGCTTTTTGCATCTGCTGGGATTTTTTTCTTTTTTGGGAAGTTCATATCACCTCGCTATGAGGAGATGTTATTGACCTCTGGGGTGGTCGATGAAGTCACACCGATCTCAAAATACAGTCTCTTTTTTAGCGCCTTTCTGACCCTCTGCCTGATCGGTCGATGGATTTATCGGTGGAAAAATCGTAAACAGAAATGAGCGATTTGCTGGCCATCTTTAATGAGGCCGAGCCGAGGGATTTCTAATGTGAAACCTTGAACCCGAGCTGAAATAAGCGACCCTTGAAAATCTCATGATGATGAAAAGACTCACTTTGCTTTTGACCGGCATTCTATCGCTGCTCTCACCTGCACAAGATCAGGCGGCGCGGGAGCAGGGCTGGCGGAACTCACTTGGTGCAGGAGACTTTAAGACTCGGGCTGCCACGATGACTGAAATTTGGGGGGAAGGCAGGGGCTCGCTGGAGTTCCTAGAGAGTTTAATTCAGGGCGCTGATCCTGAATTGGTGGGGCGTGCCACCACCGTCGTTCGCAAAATTAAACTCGGGATCACTCCTGAGACTCCCGAGGAAATCACGCAGCTTGTGAATCGCTACTTCGGGGCGACTGCTAAGAAGAAGCTGAGAGTGATCGAGGAACTCATTGACTCGGATGAGTATGACATTCTTCTGCGCCTTCGCCGTTTAGAAGAGCACCCGGATGTCCTAAGCCGGATCGACACCGTGATCACGGACACCCTTCCCCAGATTGTTCGCGGGCATCTCAATGAGGGCAAGATTGATGAGGCTAAGGAATACCTCTCCCTCAGCCAACAGTTCCAACACCTGATTCATTACGCTCACCTCCTAGATCTAAGCGGAGAGCTGGAGGCCGAGATCGAGCGCTTAAGTCAGGCTAAATCGAAAGAAGATCATGCCCGCTATCTCGCCTGTCTCCGCGTCAAGGGGGCCGCCGGTCCTTTACGTGAAATCGCTAAGGCGTTGGGCGATCATGATGCTGAGAGCTTGGCGGCTCTCACGATGGGGGATCATCTCCCGTATCTGGAGTCCCGCCGGGCGCATACAAATCCGACCCTCTCAAATCGTGACTATCTTGATTGGACTCTCGCTAATCACCACGGTGATCAAGCCGGTCAAAAAAAAGCCTATGATTCCCTGATCCGTCTCAGTGGTAAAAGGAGTGAACAATCAGGGGCCCGGATGAGTCTCCTCCGCATGGGATATGGGGAGGTCGTTTTAGAGAGCTTACCGACCGAGGCTCTCACTGAACGGGTCGATTTTCATCTTGGACATGAGAACTATGCAAAAGCGCAGAAATTAATCGGGATCCCAGTTGGCCAGGGGTTCGATGCTTGGTTGGAAGGTGTCGCGACAAAAGCCCGGAAGGAGATTGATGGAAAAGAGGCCACGAGGGAGCTAGACCGCCTCGTGAGTGCGGTGGAGTTTTTAGAAGCCCGCGGATTTACGGACCGCGCGATTAAGGTCGCTTTCACGCTCTTCGACCTCGTCCGTCCGGCTAAGAACCTGAAGCTCACCCGCTTCGCGTCGCAGATCTATTTTGCAGCCCCGGTGAGTACTTTCTCTGCCATTGCGCGTGAGAAGGATGAGCATGAGGCTCCGTTGAAGCAGTTTTTAGAAGTCCTTCCCGTAAGAATGAATGAGTCACTGTGGTTATTCCAGAAGTTGGCCGTTTTGTATCCAGAGATGGCGACGACTGAGAGGCTCCTCCTCACCATGTCTTTTTCAGCCCGCCGCTCGTTCGTGTCGCGGGATCTTTTTGTCGAAGCTCGGGATCAGGTCTTAGCTCTTAAAGAAGAAGATGGCGCGGAGATTGGTTCTCTTACCGATCTGCTCATTCTCTTGGCAGCCCGCAATAGGGAAGAGGATTTAGTATTGATTATGAAGGCTCTCAGTGAGGCGGGACGACCAAACCATTTTTCAGAAGCGATCCTCGCGGTTGATCAAGGTCGCTACCAAGACGCTGCGGAATCTTATGCGAAGATGGAGGTCGATGTCCTCGCCACCTCTCCAGAATTCCTCTACCAGCGGGGCCTTGCTCTAAAGAAAGCCGGTAAACCAGAGGGAGACGAAATTATGACAAAGGCCCTTCTCTTATGCGATGGAGGAATTTTAGCATTTCGTGGGTTTGCAATGGAGCACCTGCGCTATGGAGACTTCACGGAGGCCTATTCACTCCTCCGCCGGGGCCTCTTGCGGAGTGAGGGGCAGACGAGCTCTTCTCAATATTGGGTTCGCTCAAGTGTCATTAGCGAATTAGCCGATGAGTCCGTGACCCTCGGAATGTGGCAGCATGTCTTAGCTTATCGTGAAGTTACGGCGCTCGATGCCATCTACTCAAGCGTGAGCCAAGGTGTCTTCGCAATACGCTCGCGCTTTCAAATCCTCGTCGCACGTGGTGCGGTCGCGATGCAGAAGGGGGACCAAGCTGCGGCAGTGGCCGCTTTTTCTAAAGCCCACCGCATGTTGCCGCGTGATGGCTACCTCGCCAATGACCTCTTCCCGCTCCTCCGTGAGCTCGGACTCACTGAACTTCATGATGAACTCTACGCGGAAACGGCTCGTTTGTGCCGTGAAAACATCCGCCTCTACTCAAGGGATGATAACGTCTATAACAATTTCGCTTGGCTGGCTTCCCGCGCCAACCGCGATCTTGATGAGGCTGAGGGGTATTTGGAAATTGCACTCAAAATGAATCCGGAATCGGCAGCCTACCTCGACACGCTAGGGGAGGTCTATTTCGCCCGCCGAGATCGTGCCATGGCCTTATCATGGAGCACCCGCTCTCTTCAAAATGATGTTTTGGGAAGCGAGCGGACTCGTTGGGAGCTGCAACATCAACACCAACGATTTAAATCAGGAGACTTTCCTAAGAAGTGATTTGTCACCGTCCTAGACCCAAAAAAACCCACTCTTTGAAAGAGTGAGTTTTAAAGTATCCGTCCCACCGTCCGTGGCACATGAGCTGCTTTCCCGAAGCTCGAGGTTGGGGGTATCCTTTGGTCCGCTGTCTTCCAGTAAAGGCATGACATTGGTCCTCCGGGGCCACCCCCATTAATAATAATATCGGGTCAGCCAATTAACCACTTCTGGCGAATGGGGCAGACGCAGAGACTCTAGCCACGGGGTTGGAAATCGCAACGGAAATTCAGCTCACTTGTAAAAAGTTTTAATTTGCCAATATTCCCTCAGACAGAACTTCCAACCGCGTTCGTTTTATCAATACTCACCTACCGTATGACCGAGATTTTCATTAAACCTGCCCGCGATACCGGGTGTACCGATCTCACCGCTCTGCAAGAAGCCGTGGAGGACGCTAGCCAACGACAAGGGTCTCCGGTCGACGACATTCTTGATAGTGGCCTCGTCGACGAAGAGCCATACATGGAGCATCTTGCTGGCGAGCTTCATATGGAGTGGCTTGCCGAAATCCCTTCCGTTGAGAAGCCCTTGCCTCTGCGAAATGCTTGTGGCCCACAGATCGCCTTGAAGCACCGAGTCCTTCCGCTCGAAATCGAAGGGGAGGGAGATCATGCCCGCCTCCACATGGTGACTTATGATCCTCTTAATCTCATGGCCCGCCAAGCCGCCGCACAAGAGATCGAGATGCCACTCGTCTGGCACATGGCCTCCCGCCGCCGCCTGCACGACTCTCTCCGTAAACTCTACGGAGTTGGCGCGGATACTTTTGAGCAACTTTTAGAAGGCCGCGATCTTGATTTCGATAATCTCGATAAGGATGAGGCGAGTGTGATCGATGAGATCGAAGATGAGGAGGCCAGCGTCGTTAAGTTCGTAAACCAGATCATCCGTGAATCGCTTGATCAAAAAGCGACCGATATTCATGTAGAGCCTCTGGCCGATAACCTCCGCATCCGTTACCGGATCGATGGCGGGCTTGTCGACATCGCCGTGCCGGATCAGATTAAGTCTTTGCAAGCATCCGTGATTGCCCGACTCAAAATCATGTCGAAGCTCGACATCGCAGAGCGCCGTCTCCCGCAGGATGGCCGGATTAACCTCCAGTTTGAAGGAGCTTCAATCGACGTCCGTGTCGCAACCGTTCCTACCGTGGAGGGGGAATCCGTCAGTTTGCGACTCCTCAACCAAGAGAAGTTCAACGTCGAACTTCTCGGGATGGAGGAATTCGTCCTCAAGAAGATCAAAAACATCCTCAGCCTGCCCAACGGCATCATCCTCATCACGGGGCCTACTGGTTCCGGTAAGTCCACCACTCTTTACTCCTTCCTTAGCGAGCTGAATACCTCGGACACCCGCATCGTCACGATTGAGGATCCGGTGGAGAACAAGCTGGAAGGCGTGATGCAGATCGCGGTGAAAAGCGAGATTGGGCTCACCTTTGCGAGTGGCCTCCGCTCCATCCTCCGTGCCGACCCCAACATCGTCATGCTCGGAGAGATTCGTGACCTTGAGACTGCAGAAATTGCGATCCGCGCCTCCCTGACGGGTCACTTAGTGTTCTCTACTCTTCATACCAATGATGCCCTCGGCGGCATCAGCCGTCTCGTCGATATGGGGGTAGAGCCCTTCCTCGTCGCGGCTTCCGTTCGGGCCTTCCTCGCCCAGCGATTAGTCCGCCGTCTCTGTAACCACTGTAAGGTTCCCGTCGAGGTTTCTCTGGATCTCCGCCACCGCCTCGGCATCCCGGATGACATCCAGGGTGAGGCCTTCGAACCAGTGGGATGTGACAAATGCCGAAACACCGGATTTGCCGGTCGTCTCGCGATTTACGAAGTCATCTTGATCGGAAATGAAATGGAGGAATTGGTCGCAAAGAATTCCGCCGCGCCGGTTTTGAAAGCGCAGGCGATCAAAGACGGGCATTGCTGTATTGTCCGC
>JALZWJ010000230.1 GCA_023300065.1 Akkermansiaceae bacterium | reverse complement strand
CCATTCACCATTCACTGCTGCCGCCGCCGATGCGGGCGGGATCTAGGGAGCGGTCCCAGATATTGAACTGGATCCGGGCGAAGGCGCTGACTTTGAACTCGGCATCTCCGTAGACTTGGGAGTAGCCGGAGAGTGTTTCACCATCGAATGACTTGAGTTTGATGGTGACGTAGCCTCCCTCGTGGAACCAGGCGCGGACATCATTAATCTCCATCCGGTCTTCATCTTCGACGGGGGCGAGCATGATGTTTTTTATCCGGCGGAGGGGGACCTTGACATCGCCAAAGCTGGTGGTGAGGTGGACGAGGTCTTGGTCAATCTTCTGAATTTCACCGATCACGATGTCACCGTTGGCGAGGCGCATTTCTTGGCCTTTGAGTTTGGGGCCCTCGTCATCGTCTTCTTTTTTGTCAGGGAGCGGCTCGTCATCTTCCGATACGGGGAGGGCGCCATCCCACTGGCTGACGGAGATGTCGGAGAGCTTGAGCGGGCTGTTGCGGTTGGGGACAAAGTGGAGCCACTCGCCTTTGAGTTTGGTGTCATCGACATCGGTCCAAGTGGCAATGCGTTTGTCGTCGAGGTAGACGGCGCTGGTCCCTTCTTCGGAGCGGTCGAGGTAGATGGTGACGGTGGTTTGTTCAATCTCGCGCATGTTATCGATGCCTTCATTGAAGATGTCGGCGTTGCGTTGTTTGGGGGAGTTCCGAAAGAGGGTGAGCCGGCTTTGCTGGATGTTGAGTGAGTAGCCGGTTTCTGGATAGTCGGCTTTGCCCTCGCTGGAGAGGAAGAGGATACGGAAGTAGGGGGTGTTTTTCCAACGCGCGGTGACGGTGATTTTGGCGCGGTCGGGAACTTGCACTTTTCGGGCGATACCTCTCCGTGTAAGGGAGGTCATGGTGCGGTTTTTAAAGGTCCAATTGTCTTTCACGGAGCCGCTGGATGCGACCCATCCTTCTGGGCCGTTGGGGCCGGTGTAGAAGGTGGGGGATTGAGAAAAGATGTCGAGGGTGTGGACGAGGGAGCGCTTGAGGGTAAGGCGGCCCGCATACCAGGTGTCGAGAGTGATGGTGTCTTCATCGAGGGCGATGAGCCGCCCGCGGAGGGTGTCGCGGTGAGGGTCTTGGTGGTGGCCCTTGATGGTGGCGAGGGCGTAGTGGTCGGCCTCGACGGTTTGAGGCTTACCGTTAAGAGACATGTCTAAAAGCGCGGCGGTATTGAGCGGCGTTTTCTCCTGCAGTGACGGGGACTGTAAGGTGAGGAGGTTTTGCTCAGAGTCGATGGAAAGGACCTGACCTGTGATGCGGGTTTTATCCGCGAAGGTGAGGATGGATTCAATGTTCTTGGCGGAGGCCCCGAGGGTGAGTGCGAAGAAAAGAGCGGTGAAGAATGAGAAAAGTTTCACGATGATAGAGAGGTGAGGTTATTGACCTTTGCTGATGGATTGCATGATGCTGCGGTCGATCTGGAGGTCGCCGAGCCACGGGTGGGTGGCGGTCAGTTTCTTTTCCCCAAGGCGGATGTCGGAGAGGGTGAGCTGGCCGCCGGTGCGGAGGTCGATCTGGTAATCGCCCTGCGAGGGCTGGGTTTCGCCCTCGGCAAAATACATGACGGAGCAGTGAGTGAGAGGGATCTGAATGGGGTCTAGGCTGAGTGGGCTCTGGACGGTGAAGAAGGGGGCAGAGGTGGAGGTGTGGTCGTAGTTGATGATGCTTCCGCTGAAGCGGTCACCATCTTCTACGGAGAGGGTATCTCGGGCATCGTGCTCACGGGGCTCAGGCCGTTGGAGCTGAGTGGAGGCGTCCCATTCTTGGATGATGAGGTCGCTGATGAGGGTGTTTCCACGGGTGGTGTTTAGGCTTTCAAAAAGGACGTGGGTGCCGGTGGGAGGGGTTTTGGGGTCGATGCCTTTTCCTAGCTCGATGCCATCTAGATAAAGTTGGATGGTGCGGTTCTGGCGGTTCGCTCTGAGTTCGAGACGGATTGATTTTTTAGAGAGTTCTTGGAGTTTGATCGGGTGTGTGATGAGGGTGAATTCGGCGGCGGCTGTGCCTTTTTTTGGGATGATTTTTTTCACCTCAATCGAGTGACTGCTGAGGTTCAGTAAGTAGCTGTTGCGCTGTGCTTTTTCAGTGGGCTTAAGTTGATTTGAGCAAAGATGGATACGGAGACTCGGGCTATTTTTCCAACTGATGTTGACTCCGAAGATGAAGCTCTCTGGGAGGTCCAGGTTTTTCCCAATGAAGGAGGCTTGGGAAGAGGTCATGACCTTGTCTTTAATGGTCCATCCGCCGTTGTTCTCTTGGGTCCAATCGGTGATGTTTTTTGGGCCACGGGAGAGGGTGCGCTGCGGGGTGACGCCGAAGTGGACGGAATTGACCAAGGGACGGGGGATCTCTAGGGGGCCGGCGAACCAGGTGGTGAATCCGAGGTGGGTCTCGGTGAGGCTGTGGATTTGTCCGGGGAAGCGGTCGCCATTGCGGAGGTTTAGGATTTGGGAGTTTTTTTGGAGATCTCCGGTGTCAGTTTTTGCGAAGTTGAGTTGGATGAGGTCTTTGTTGATGACCTTAAGCGGGGTCTCGCTATGCGGGCTGGTGAGCTCGATGACTCCGTCCTGGAGGGCGATGACTTTGCCGATGAGGAGGTCTTGGTTTTTGAGGGAGATTTGGTCCTCCGCGACGGCTGGGAAAGCGGAGGCAAGGGCAAGCGTGAGTGGGATGAGCGAGCGGCGCATGAGATGAGCGTTTGAATGGGGAAAGGGAGAGATAGAGGGCTGTTTTTAAAAATCATCAAACCAATCAGAGAGGTCTGGTGAGTC
>JALZWJ010000229.1 GCA_023300065.1 Akkermansiaceae bacterium | reverse complement strand
ACCTATCGCGTTATTTTTCACGGTAGCCGCGATATGTTCTCCATCTTGAATCGCGGCTAACGCACCGGCTTGCGCAATTGCGTTCGCGTTGAATGGCTGGCGGGAGCGGTTCAGAAGTCCCGCAAGTTCGCGCGACATGATGCCGTAACCGATCCGTAATGCTGAGAGTCCTTGAGCCTTGGAGAAAGTGCGCATCACGCAAACGTTTCGCCCCTCACGGACATAACGAATCACATCTGGAGCCTCTTCTAGAAACTCATGGTAAGCCTCATCAAAGACCGCCACCACATGATCAGGAATTTGAGCCATAAAGCGGTCAATCTCTTCCTGCCCCACGAGAGTTCCGGTGGGGTTGTTTGGATTAGCGATAAAGACAAGGCGGGTCTGAGGAGTGATGGCCGCTGCCATCGCATCTAGATCATGGACGAAGCCAGGATCAGGCACTTTTACATAGTCCGCGCCAAAAAGCGTGGCCATTAACTTGTAAACCACGAAGGCATGCTCCGCGGCGATCAAGGCCGTGCCGGGCTTTAGGAAGGAATGACAGAGCAGCTCGATGATTTCATTCGAGCCGTTCCCCAGCACGATATTCCCAAACTCCACCTCATGCTTCGCCGCTAATGCCGTGCGGAGGTGGAAGCCGCCGCCGTCTGGATAAAGGTGGGCCTTTTCAATCTCCTCCACCATCGCAGCCTTCGCCTTTGGAGAGGGCCCAAGTGGATTCTCATTACTGGCCAACTTGATGATCTCCGAGGGATCTAACCCCAGCTCGCGCGCGGTTTCCTCGATTGGTTTACCCGGTTCGTAAGGAACTAGATCACACACCCATTGGTTGGCAGAGCCGCTAATATTCATACCGAAAACTACCCGACTTCCCGACCTCGGCAAGCCCGATCCATGATACTAGCCCTCCTTTTTCACCGAATAAATCGAGGCGATTCCCCCACTGAGAGGATCACACTGGCAATCTGGCAATCCCGCTTTGTCGAAGAGATCAATCATGGCCTGCCCCGAGGGGAATTCGCCAATCGATCCTGCGAGATATTGATACGCATCCCCCTGCCCTGTCAGTAATCCTGCAATCTTAGGCAGGACCTTATTGAGGTAGAAGCCGTAGGGTTTCTTCAGGATCCCGCGCGGCTGTGAAAAATCGAGGACAAGAAGGTGTCCACCCGGCGCGATGACGCGGTTCATTTCGCGCAACGCCCCCTCCCAATTCGCCATATTACGTAGGCCAAAGGCCACCGTAACGACATCAAACTCACCATCCTCAAAAGGAAGATTCATGGCATCAGCAACCTGAGTTTCTTGAACCCCACTCTTAGTCGCATGCGCGAGCATTTCAGGACAAAAGTCGGTGCCTAAGACTTTCGCCTCAGGACACTTACGCTGTATTTCTAGAGCCAAATCTCCCGTGCCAGTTGCGACATCGAGGATTTTAGAAGGCTGCCAACCACTTACGATCCGCCCTACTTTCTTACGCCATAAAATATCCGTCCCCATGCTGAGAACATGATTCGTCATAACGTAGCGATCCGCAATTTTAGCGAAGGCCCCTTTGACAAATTTTGGATCCTGCCCGCTCATTCAGCGCTAGGTGGTTCCGGTAAAATATCGACGTAAACGCCCGGGTCACTTCCCGCAATTTCCACTGCACCGACCGCCTTTGCGTAAAACTCCTTTGGACCGACTCCGCCAATAAACCCATATGCGTAGCCCGCCTCTCGCTGCGCCTCGAGCGACTTAAAAAGAAGTGCCTTGCCGAGACCTAACCCACGCGCGGCCTCACCCACTCCCGTAGGTCCAAAGTATCCCTTCCCGGTTGTCTCGTAGCACGCAAATCCTAAAATCTCTTTATCCTTTGTCGCAATGAAGCAGGAAATGGGCTGTCTTGAAAAGGCAACCTCCATCTCACTGACCCACTTCGGCGAAAAGTGCTCACGGATAAAATTTGCAACGAGATGCTTCTCGTAAGCTCCCGGCCTCCGGACAATGACGCCCGAATCCGCAACTCGTGAATAAAGTCCCTGACTTTCTGGCAAGTCATACAGCCGCACTAACATGTCGATCATCTTGTGCTGAGACTCGCCTCAATTTCCAGAAAATCCAACCGCAATGTGAGGAAGTTACCCTTACCCAAATTTCACAGTTAAGTCAGCAGCTGCGTCTCTGCCAATAAACGGTAGGTTCCCTCTTGCTGCATGAGATCTGAATGACTCCCACTCTCTACGATGCGCCCCTCATTCAGGACTAGAATTTTATCCGCTTCCTTCACCGTTGCGAGACGGTGTGCGATGATCAGGCTGGTCCGCCCCTTCATCAACTGCTCCAACGCTTCCTGCACCAGACGCTCGCTTTCGGAGTCCAAGGCACTTGTCGCTTCGTCCAAGAGAAGGATCTTAGGATCAGCCAAAACGGCCCGCGCAATCGCGATCCGCTGACGTTGACCACCGCTCAACTTCACTCCACGTGGCCCAACCAGCGCCTCGTATCCCTCAGGGAAAGCATCGATAAAGCCATGAGCATTTGCCTTCTCAGCCGCAGCTTTAATCTCCTCCTCGCTCGCTCCCGGACGTCCATATTCGATATTCTCTCGGATTGATCCTCCAAACAAAAGCACCTCTTGCGGCACGACTGCCATTGCCGCTCGGCGACTCGCCACAGGGATCTCGCCCGAGGCCTGGCCATCAAAAAAGATCTCGCCTTCGTTCCCTTCGTAGAATCCCAAAAGGAGAGAGAAAATCGTCGATTTACCGCCACCACTTGGCCCAACAACCGCCACACGTTCACCGGCTTGAATCTCGAAATTCACGCCATTGAGCACCTTTGTTTCCTTGCGTGAAGGATAAGCAAAGACAAGGTCCTTTGCCGACATCGACCCAGAGAGTTCCTCGGATCCAAGCGCACGGTCATCCTCAATCTCATGATCCAAGATTTCACGAATCCGCTCCGTCGCCCCTTGCGTCTTCTGGAGCTGGCTCATGATATCGGGCAGAGACCCCAGCGAGGCCCCCACGAAAATACTAAACAAGATAAAGTGCGTGAATTGCTCACTCGTAATCTCGCCTTTCGTCAGCATCCCAGCGCCAAACCAGACCACCACCGAGATCGTCCCGAACAGAATAAAAATGATGAAACTCACGAACCTTGCCCGCGCCTTCGATCCCTCAATCACAGTCGCTAGAAATTGATCCAACGCGCCACGATACCGCTCTTCTTCAAAGCCCTCGTTTGAGTAGGCCTTCACATCAGCGATCCCCTGCACCACTTCCTCTGCCACGATGTTACTCTGAGCAAGCTGGTCCTGCGCGTTCTTAGACCACTTCCGGATCTTACGCCCCACAATCGCCACCACCAGCACCACCACCGGAATCATCGCCAGCATAAAGAGTGAGAGTTTCACCGAAGCCACAAAGATAAAAATCATCCCGCCGATAAAAATCACCGACTGCCGCACCATCTGCGGAATGGTCGTAATCAGCGTCTCCTGTAAAATCGCCAAATCAGCGGCAAAGCGGGACCCAACCTCGCCCGTTCTCCGCTCCATAAACCAAGGCATCGGCAAGCGCACCAACCGTGCAAAAACATCCTGCCTCAAGTCACAAAGCGCGCTCTCACCTGCCTTGATAAACCCCCTCACCCGCCAATAGGCCACGATCGCCTGGATACACAAAATAATGAGTAAAGTGGATACGACCCGATTAATCTCAGAACTCACCACCCCTGCATCTAATCCATCCTTCATCGCCTCCTGCGGAGATCCAATCAAGCTCCCCAAGAAATACGGAAAGGCCAGCGATAAAGCCCCAGTCAAAAAGAGCGCAATCACCGAAGGTATAAAAATCTTACGATACTTCCCGAGGTAACTGTAGAGGCCGAAGGTCTTTTTCCAGTCGATCCGGCGGGATTTCTTTTCCGTGTTGCGCACGCCGGAGTGAAGCGTCCCTCGGCCCTTCCGTCAAATCAGGATGCGCTCATTCGGGCAGAAACCCCACCGCGAAACTTCTATGTCGGACTAGCGGCTTACTTAAGTTAAGGTCTCCCCATGAAATGGACGCGGGGCATCTTTGGAATCGTTTTGACCTTAGCTGCGATTTGGCTGATCACTCAATCCATCAGCAACATCGGAAACGCACAGGACCTCCAAATCTCAGCCAAGGACTACGCCAACGGGGCCAAGCGCTTCACCGCCGTCTCAGAAAAAGTCACCCCCTCCCTCAAAACCGCCTTCCAAGAAAAAGGCCTCACCTGGGGATCCCCTATCTTCCTTCGCGCCTTTAAAGAAGAAGAGATCTTAGAACTCTGGGTCAAAAAGGAGGAGCAGTTCATCCTCTTCCGCTCCTATCCCATCGCCGCAGCTTCCGGGGACCTTGGACCAAAGCAACGCGAAGGCGACCGCCAAGTCCCCGAGGGCTTCTACTTTGTCAAACCGGGACAAATGAACCCGCAAAGCAACTACCACCTCGCCTTCAACATCGGCTACCCAAACACCTTCGATAAAGCACACGCCCGCACCGGCAGCTTCATCATGGTCCACGGCTCCCATGTCTCCATCGGCTGCCTTGCCATGACAGATGCCAAGATCGAGGAAATCTACACTCTCGCCCAATCCGCCTTCACCGGTGGCCAACCCTTCTTCCGTATCCACCTCTTCCCCTTCCGTATGACCACCGACAACATGGCAAGCCATCCCAGCAGCCAATGGGGGGACTTTTGGGGAAACCTCCAACCTGGTTACCAATGGTTCGAAGACAAAAAAACACCACCAAATGTCCTCGTGAAGGAGAGTCGCTACCACTTCGAATAGCTGGTTTTGAAGCTCGCCTTCTTACAACGCCTCGTTAGCGTCCTCGCCTCTACCACCCTTATAGAACATGAAGATTGCTCTCATCCTTTTCGGGCTCGTTGCCACGTGCCTCGCCCATCCGATCGAATTCCATGAAGACCCCTTCCGCCAATTGGAAGAAGTCTGGCCCACCCCCACCGAGTCCCGCATCGCCTCCGGCGCGCCCGGCCCGAAGTATTGGCAGCAACGTGCCGACTATGATCTCAAGATCACCCTGAACGAGAAAAAGAACCTCCTCACCGGCAGCGGCACCATCACTTACCATAACCGCTCGCCGCACACCCTGACATATGTCTGGATGCAGCTCGACCGGAATAAATACACCCCGAATTCAATCGGTCACCAAACCGGAGAAGCCCCGCGACTCGGCGACATGCACTTCGATACCTTCGAGGCCATCCTCCTCAGAGAAACCTTCGATGGTGCACTTAAAATCGACAGCCTCACCGATAAAAATGGAGCCAAGCTCACCCACCGCATCGTCGACACCATGATGCGCGTCGACCTCCCAGAACCGCTGAAGCCAGGCCAGAAATTCATCTACAACGCCAGCTGGCATTACACCATCACCAACGGACGCACCACATTCGCGCGGAGTAACATGGAGAAATTTAAAAAGGGCGGGAAGATCTTCGAAGTCGCCCAGTGGTTCCCCCGCGTCTGCGCCTACACCGATGTCCGCGGTTGGCAGAATAAGTCCTTCCTAGGGCGCGGAGAATTCGCCCTCGAGTTCGGCAACTACAAGGTCGCCATCACCGTCCCAGAGAACCACGTCGTAGCCTCCACCGGAGTCCTAAAAAACCCGAAGGCCGTCCTTAAACCAATCTGGCAAAAACGTCTCAAGAAGGCCGAATCCGTAAAAGACCCGATGTTCATCATCACCCCAAAAGAAGCGGCTAAAAACGAGGACACCAAACCAAAAGGAATGAAGACCTGGCTCTTCGAAGCCAAAAACGTGCGCGACTTCGCCTGGTCCTCCTCCCGTAAATTCATCTGGGACGCAGTCCGCCATAAGCTCACCACAACCCAGAAACCCGTCTGGGCCATGTCCTACTACCCCAATGAGGCCGAGCCGCTCTGGAGCAAGTATTCAACCCACTCCATCATCCACACCCTCAATGTCTATTCGAAGTTCACCTTCGACTACCCATACCCCGTCGCCATCTCCGTCAATGGCCCAGTCTTCGGCATGGAATACCCCATGATCTGCTTCAATGGCCCCCGCCCCGAAGAAGACGGAACCTATACCGAAAGGACCAAAAACGCCCTCATCTCAGTCATCATTCACGAAATTGGACACAACTGGTTCCCCATGATTGTGAATTCTGATGAGCGC
>JALZWJ010000228.1 GCA_023300065.1 Akkermansiaceae bacterium | reverse complement strand
GGATGCCTTGCGCGGGGTCGAGGGCCTCGTGTTAGAGGCGAACTACGAATGGCAAATGTTGGAGGCAGATACCAAGCGCCCATTCAGCACGAAGCAGCGAATTTCCTCACAACACGGGCATTTATCGAATGATCAAGCGGCGGACTTGGTTGCTGAGATTGCCCCTGGCGGACCACTTAAGCGGGTGATTTTGGCGCATCTGAGTAGTGATTGTAATAGCGCGGAGAAGGCGGTGGAGGTGGTTCGGGGGAAGATTGAGGGCGTTGAATTAGAGATTTGTGCCGCGGCTCAGGATGAGGTGACGGCTTGGCAAAGCATAGAGCCGGAGGTTGATCCTGCTTTTTATGGAGAACTCTTTGGCGGATCGTGACTTTCCCGTTGCTCTTCGTGGTAAGCTCGCCAGAATACGGCCCACGTGAATCAGGTCCCCGTCAAGCCAAGTGCAGAGGAGTTTGTTGAGTTAGCGCAGGGCGGAAACGTCGTGCCTGTCTATGCTCAGCTTGCTGCTGACTTTGAGACTCCGGTCTCTGCCTTTCTAAAACTCCGTGATGGCAGGAATGCCTTTCTCTTTGAGAGCGCGGAGAGCACCGATGCGAGTGGGCGATGGTCCATCGTGGGGAGTCAACCGCGCTGGGTTTTTACCTCGCGCGGTGACGAGGTTACGATCGAGCGAGGTGGTCAGGTGGAGAAGCGACCGCGCGAGGGCGATGTGCTGGATGAATTGAAGCGTCTCATGGCGGGCTATAAGCCGGTCACGCATGGTGATGCGCCGCCCTTCTTTGGCGGTGCGGTGGGCTACCTTGGGTATGATGCGGCACAGCAGTTTGAGCCCTCTATTAAGGACTGTCCGCCTGATGATTTGGGCCTCCCTGAGTCGGTCTTTTTCCTCGCCGATACGATGGTGATTTTTGATCACAAGCTTCGCCGTCTTTTGGTGGTGGCGAATGCGATGTTGGATGAGGCCTCGTCTCCTGAGGAAGCCTACGCCATGGCGGTGGGGAGAGTGGGAGCGGTGATCGAAATGCTGGATCGCCCTCTTCACGTGTCGCCGCTCAATGGTCTCGCGGAGATTGAGCCGCCCGAGCCGCGGAGCAATACGACGCAGGAGGAATACGAGGCGATGGTGCTGAAGGCGAAGGAATACATCGCGGCTGGTGATGCCTTCCAAGTGGTGCCGAGCCAGCGGTTCGAGGCAGACTTTGACGGGTCAAATATCGACCTCTACCGTGCGCTGCGGCATGTGAATCCCTCGCCTTACATGTTCGTCTACGAGACGCCGGACTTCTCTCTCGTGGGGAGCTCGCCGGAGGTGCATGTCCGCGCGATCGATGGCCGCATTGACATCCGCCCCATCGCGGGAACGCGTTGGAGGGGGAAGACGAAGGAGGAGGATGACGCTTTAGCGGCGGACCTCCTCGCCGATGAGAAAGAATGCGCAGAGCACGTGATGCTCATCGACCTGGCTCGGAATGATGTCGGGCGGATCTCGGAAGCGGGTTCCGTTTCGGTCGATGATCAAATGATCGTGGAGCGCTACAGCCACGTCATGCACATTGTCTCGAATGTCAGCGGGAAGCTGGCACCGGAGTATGATTCTTACGATGTCCTCCGCTCGACTTTCCCAGCTGGGACGGTGAGTGGGGCTCCTAAAATCCGTGCGATGCAGATCATCAACTCGATGGAGAAAAGCAAACGCGGGACTTATTCTGGGGCGGTAGGATACTTTGGTTGGGACGGGAGTCACGACTCCTGCATCGCTCTACGAACCTGTGTCTTGAAGGGGGATAAAGTCTACATTCAAGCCGGAGCGGGAGTGGTCGCTGATAGTGACCCGACCTACGAATATAATGAAACCGTCAATAAGGCTGCCGCGATGATGCGCGCGGTTGGGTTGGCCAAAACTCTTTCGAAATCATGACTGAAATTTTCAGACATTCTAAAATACATCGTGTGATGCGTTACCGTGATATTCTTGAAGAGGCTGGAATCAGAACTTTCATCAGGAATGAAGCTCTCAGCGTGACTGATGCTCCGATTGATGAGTTTTTACCAAATCTCTGTGTCATGGATGATTCTGAAGCTACGAGGGCGTGCCAGATGATTAAAGATCATGACGAGAGGATGGCAGTCGGCGTTGATGTCGAAGTTACTTGCCCCTCATGTGGTGAAATAAACCCCGGGAATTTTGATAGCTGCTTCAGCTGTCAGGGCCCCATAGACTCTAAAAAGAAATGTTAGTCGTCATCGATAATTACGATTCCTTCACCTACAATCTCGTCCAGTATTTTGGCGAGTTAGGGGCGGAGATGAAGGTCCTCCGCAATGATGCGGTTACGGTGGAAGAACTCCGTGATTTAAATCCGAGCCGGATTTGTATTTCACCTGGGCCATGCACTCCGAATGAGGCTGGGATTTCTTGTGAGGTGATCGAGGCGTTTGGGAGAGAGTTGCCGATCTTTGGTGTGTGTTTAGGGCATCAATCGATCGGGCAGGTTTATGGTGGAGAAGTGGTGCGGGCGAAAGAGCTGATGCATGGCAAGACCTCGATGATTCATCACGGCGGGCAGAGTGTTTTTAAAGGCCTGCCCGATCCTTTTGTGGCGACGCGTTATCACTCATTGATCGTGAAGAAGGAGACTCTTCCGGATTGCCTGGAAGTGACTGCTTGGACCGAGGATGGGATGATTATGGGGCTGAAGCACAAGGAGCTAAATGTCCACGGCGTGCAGTTCCATCCCGAGTCGATTTTGACGGACTGCGGGAAGCAGATTTTGCAGAACTTTCTGGAGCTGTAGGGGGAAGGGCGTCGTGGCGCCCTCGCCACTTGGATTCGCCTGCAGTGGAGCCTAGGTTGAGAAGTGGCGAGGCGCCACGACTCCTTTACCTGACTGTCGCTTTGCCGATGATGTCGCCGGAGGAGGGGGAGGCGATGTCGAACTCGGTGTGGGTTTCGAACTTTCTGAAGCGGTAGCCGAGGGCGACTTCTCCGGTGCCAACGTGGGAGGCGACTGAGGTGATGATGCCCGCTTCCTTACCTTCGATCATGAGTTTCGAGGTGGTGGGGATGAGGGGCTTATCGAGGGAGAGTTTGACGAGGTGGCGGTTTGTTTTTCCGGCCCGTTTCATGCGGGAAATGACTTCTTGTCCGGTGTAGCAACCTTTGGTGTACGAAATTGATCGTACTTCGAGGCTCGCTTCGGGTGGGAGGATGCCGGGGGTGATTTCGTTTGGCCACTTTGGGGTGCCGTCGAGGATGCGGCGGGTCTCGTTTGGGGTGGTGATGAAGGCTTCGTCGTCCATGCTTTCGTCGTGCAATTCGCAATCGTCGGCGATGAGGTATTTGTCGAGACGGGCGTAGAGTTCTTCGGCGACTTCGAGCGGGCCTTGCACGACGAGGTCTTCCCCTTCGCGGTGGATTTGGACGAAGAACTGGAGCTTCCCTTTGGCATCGAGAAGGCAGGC
>JALZWJ010000227.1 GCA_023300065.1 Akkermansiaceae bacterium | reverse complement strand
TGGAGAGGGCGACGGGGAGTTTGATGTTTTGGTTGGTGAAGGTAGGAGTGATTTTTATTTCGCCTAGGAGGGGGAATGTGAGGAGGAGAAGGGTGGCGAGGAGGTGCTTCATGAGGGAACGGTGGAGGTTTGATGTTAGTGTGACAATATTGAAGGTGACTTTGTGTGAGTGATTTCGGTTGCGGGTGCAGGAATGGGTGGTTATTTCATCCTCATCATGGCTCGTATTAACGAAAACTTCCAAAAACTGACTGCTGGTTACCTTTTTCCTGAAATCGCTCGGCGTGTGAACGCTTATACGGATGCTGAGCCGGAGAGGGCGAAGCGTCTGATCCGTTGCGGCATCGGCGATGTGACTGAGCCGGTTCCGGTGGCAGCGCGTGAGGCGATGAAAAAGGCGGTCGATGAACTGGGAGATCGTGGTTCATTTCGCGGTTACGGGCCAGAGCAGGGGTATCCTTTCCTTCGTGAATCGATTGTCGCGAATGCCTACGAGGGTCTCGGAATCGGAGCGGATGATATTTATGTTTCCGATGGTTCTAAGTGCGATTCTGGCAACATTCTCGATATCTTCGGCCAAGGGAATAAGATTGCGGTCACGGATCCGGTTTACCCGGTTTACGTAGATACAAATGTCATGGCCGGTAATACGGGCGAGGCGAATGAAGCGGGTGAGTATGAGGGCCTGGTTTATCTGAAGTGCACCGCTGAGAACGGGTTTATCCCGGCGATCCCGGAGGAGAAAGTGGATCTGATTTATCTTTGCTACCCAAACAATCCGACTGGGACCTCTGCGACGCGGGAGCAGTTAGAGGCATGGGTTGCGTATGCTTTGAAGAACGATGCGGTGATCCTTTTCGACGCGGCGTATGAGGCATTTGTGCAGGATTCCTCAGTGCCTCGCTCGATCTACGAGATCGAGGGCGCCCACAAATGTGCGATTGAGTTCCGTTCATTCTCTAAAAACGGTGGGTTCACGGGTGTTCGTTGTGCTTATACCGTGATTCCTGAGACTGTCACGGGAAGCACGGGGTCTGGTGAAAGAGTCGCGCTAAAGCAGCTCTGGGGACGTCGTCATTCCACCAAGTTTAACGGAGCTAGTTACCCTGTACAGCGCGGAGCAGAGGCGATTTACTCGGAAGCCGGTAAGGCTGAAGTTGCGGAATTGGTGAAGCACTACATGCACAATGCCAAGCTCCTACGTGAAGCGTGCGAAGGCCTGGGGCTGAAAGTCTGGGGCGGTGAAAATGCTCCTTACGTTTGGGTCGGCTGCCCGGATGGAGTCACGAGCTGGGGGATGTTCGATAAGATGCTCGAAGGGGCCCAAGTGGTCGTCACTCCCGGTGTCGGATTTGGAGCGGCTGGTGAGGGGTTCTTCCGTATCTCGGCTTTTAATTCACTTGAGAATGTGGAGGAAGTCTGTCGCCGACTTGCTAGTATGGTTTAGTTTAATTTCATTAATTGATTTTTTTAAAAATCCAGTTCGCGATTTGAAGAAATCGTGTATCATTTTCTTACAGTCGCTTGGGTTTAACTCCTTTGCAACTTTACGGAAATGAACGCTTTTATCCCCCCATTTGCCTTCTTTTCACGTTTGCCGTTCTGGCTAGCGTGCTCTCTTGTCGTCTCTTTGTCGTCCTGTCATCCTGAGAAGCGTGCAGCGCGTGCCTTGCTCTCTGAGCAGGGGGTTAAGGCCTCGCCGGAGGCCCTTTTTAGCGCCCTGAATTCTGGGGATTCTCCCTTAGCAGGTGCCTTAGTCACTTTAGAGGTGGACCCGGCGTCTCGGGATACTTTACATCGGACTCCTTTGATGGTTGCGGCCGGTGGTGCGGCACCATCCCTAGTATCGAGCTTAGTCGAAAAGGGGGCGAATCTTGAGGCTCGTGATGCGACGGGGCGCACGGCTCTGGGGTATGCGGTAGAGGCCGGTCAGTTAGATTCTGTGCTCTCGTTGCTCGATGCTGGAGCGGATGCCTCGGTCACCGTAGACACGGGAGGCACTCTGGTGGCTCAAGCGATGCGACAAAATCAGCAAGCGGCGGTCTTACTTTTGTTAGAAGCGGGTGCTGATCCAAATTCCCTGGGATTCAGCGGCGAGGCGCTGGCCCGCATTGCGGTGGAGGAAAATCAGCCTGCTGTTCTTGCAGAACTTGTCGAACGCGGGGTGGATCTCAAAGCGGCCTCTGAAGGCAGCTCTGGGTTGATGCACCTAGCTCTCGAAAAAGGCCAAGATGAGGTCCTGGTGTTTCTTCTTGAGAGCGGCATGAATGCTGATGAGAAAAATGCCCGTGGCGAAACCCTCCTGCACGGAGCGGTGGGTTCATCTCGGCATCATCTGCTTAAGCCGTTAAAAGATCACGGAGCCTCCTTTGATGCGCTCGACCCTCAGGGATGGAGCGCTCTGCATCTCGCCATTCTTGCTCATGATTACGAGCTGGTCGATATGCTCCTGCGCTTAGGCGCAGACGTTGATCAATATTCCGGTCAGAAAGGGAACGCTATTCCACCTCTCTCTCTTGCGATTGAGAACCACCTTTTCCCCGTGGCGCGGCAGCTGCTCCGATATGGTGCGCAACCCCGCGATGAGCTTTATGCGGCAGTTAAGCGTGGCGGGGCAGATGGCTTGCACCTCGTGAAGCTTCTTCTCGCAAGTGGTGCCTCGCCATCGCCAGTGCGGGCTCCATCGCTGGATTCGCCGATCGGCCTCGCGGCTCGTAAAGGGGAGTATAAAATCGCAAAAACGCTCCTCGAAGCTGGTGCACCTCATGAGGTGAGGGATGCCAGTGGCCAAAAACCCTTTCATATTGCCGTGGCACGCGGGGATATGGACCTCGTCACCCTGCTCCTCGATCTGGGCGCGGATCCGAACGATCCCTTCCACCCTAAGATGACCGATTCATTCTTAGAATTAGTAAATACGAAGGGCGTGGCGAAGTGGGCGCTGAGAAATTCTTCCGCCATTTATCCCATCATGATCGCTTCTGATAGTGGGAGAGTTGACTTGGCCCAGCTCCTTGTTGCCCGCGGCGCGGATCCGATTAAATCGACGAGAGTCGGCCGTAGCCGGATGTGGCCTCTCACTTTCGCGAGCCGTCGGAGCGATACCAATATGATGCAAGTCATGCTCGGTCGGAAACCGGGACGGAGTAAGTTATGGATCAAAGTGGATCTCTCCGCCCAGCGCGCCTATCTCTACGAGCATGAGAAGCAGATTTACAGCACCCGGGTTTCGACAGGAAAATCTGGACATCGGACCCGGAAGGGGAAGTTCGTGATCACCAATAAATACCGTCACTGGAGTTCTACCATTTACGGTTCCTCAATGCCGTATTTCCAGCGTCTGAGTTCTAGCGACTTTGGTTTCCACGTCGGGGCTCTGCCCGGATATGCCGCGTCTCATGGATGCATCCGCATGCCTCATTCCGCCGCGAAGAAGCTCTTCGGTATGACCAAGGTGGGCGATTATGTGGAGATCGTTCCTTAGTCTGATATGGACATTAAGAGCCCTCGTATTCTGAAGCTGAAGGGGATTCTCTTTCTCGTTCTTGGTTTCTTAAGCGCTGGGATTCTCTATCTCCATGCCCCGGATTGGAAGGTGCTGGTACTCCTCGCAATCTGCGTTTGGGCATTCGCTCGGTTCTACTATTTCGCCTTTTATGTTCTGGAGCATTATGCGGACCCAGATTTTAAATACTCAGGCTTGTGGGATCTCCTGAAGTATCTTTTGAAGCGAGGAGATCGGTAGGTGGGGAGTCTGTTCTAAAAATTGAGAAGTGTATGGTGATACGACACGTTTTCACCTGAACTTAGAGTGCGTTGTGAATTTCAAGAAAATCGACGAGAAGAAGTCTGAATGAGACGTCTTCGAATTCAGGGCCTGAAGAAAAAGCGCTATACGTTGAAGGAGATTTCCAAGATGTTGTCGTCAGAATAAAGAGTGTCTCCTAAATGTGTTAATGCTACGATGAAGTCTCAGCCTATGAAGCGATGGTCCAAAAATTCTCTCATGGTCCTGACCGTAATCAGTGTCGTCATCTTCTCGTATGCAGTCGTGGCGATTGTGAAAATAAGGCAGATCAAGTTAGCGAATGCAGATGATCAGATCGCGTCCATGGAGGCTTATGAATCGGCCTTTTTTGAACGACTTCAACGTGAGCACACTTTCATCGTGGTGAATGGAGATCTCGAGAATCCCCGCATTGAGAATCGGCAATTTAAAGCAAAGATGTCGCAGGGCAAAGTGAACTCGGGATCGTCGACCCGCGGCATTGCATTCTGCGTCGGTAAGGCGGGATATTTTCTGAGTGCCTTACACTGCGTGAGTGGTGGTGAGGATATTTTTCTCCTACCGCGGGACCGGAAGCCTCTGCATACAGATATCGAGCGATATCGAGCGCGGATTGTTTGGCAATCGGCGCCAGAGGATGATCTAGTTCTGCTCCGAGCGGAGGCCCTAGAAGCTGCTCCCTTGCCCCTTGCTTCAGAGCTACCGGAACGAGGAACCCCGGTGGTTTCCCTGGGTTACCGACTTGCTGCGGGAAAAGTGATCGACGTAAAGCCTTCGCCTTATTCAGCACCTGACAATGGCTCAACCGATACGCCAAATCTAGAGGTCTTCCGCATGCGAAACCACACGCCCCTCCTCAATGGCGATAGCGGTTCGCCCCTTGTTAATCACGATGGGGAGGTGGTAGGAGTCTCTGTTTTTGGAACTTTGGAGGTTGAGCTCATCCAAGCTCTGCGTCTTCAGGGAGACCTTCCCACTTTTACGGCAATTTTCATGTTGCCGCAGGAACTCGCAGAACTCTTGGGAAAGATCTCAGAAGATCCTCCGAGTTCATAAATTGAAACTCAGCGTGGTTGATCCCTTTACCCGAGATACGGAGCGCATTTTTTCGTTAGGATGGCGATCAATTCCTCGTCCATGAATTCGTAGTTATCTGGGATTCCTAGGACGACGATTTTCTTTCCTTTGAGGGCGTGGCCATACTTTTGGTTGAGCTTGGCCCGGTGAATTTTTTCCATGACGAGGATGAGGTCTGCCCAGTGGACTTGCTCATCGGAGAGGCGGATGTCGGCATCCTTGCTGAGGCCAGCGGAGTCGACCTCAGTGCAGGGGTGATCTGCGAAGATGGACTCGGCGGTGGGACTACGGAGTCGATTTTTCGAACAGAGGAAGAGAAGTCGCATGGGGTCTATTTTTTCAGATCGAGGCAGATGAGATGCTTCTGTCCACGGAGGATGAGCTTGCCGTCTGAGAGGGTAAGGGGGCTCCAGTAGAGGAGGTCTTTTTTCTTAGTAAGGTCGGAGCCGAAGGGATTCGCTTCGGCCTTAATTTTGAAGCCTTCTGGGGAGGGATCGACGAGGCGGAGGACGCCGTTCTCACCATCTTGGATGATGAGCATGCCATCGGCGTAGAGGCTGCCGCCGCGTCCCATGAATGGCTCGTTCCCGGTGTTCCAGAGTTCTTTTCCATCGAGGGTGAAGCAAGTTAGACCACCTTTGACGCGGCGGGTCTTGGTCTTGTGGTTGCCATTTTCATTGGCGAGAAAGTAGAGGTGATCATTGACGACGAGTGGCGGGTGGACTTGGGTTCCTTTTTTGGTGCTCCAGAGTTCGGTGAGTTTGTAGGCTTCGCCTGATTTTTTGATGGAGATCATTTTAGACCCACCGCCGTAGCCGCCGGAGGCGAAGATGCGGTTTTCATCGATCTGAATCGGAATGGTGATGGGAATGCGGTTTTCGTAGAGCTTGGTGGACCAGAGTTTTTTGCCCGTTTTAGGGTCGTAGCTATGGAGGCCACCGTTGTCACCAGTGGTGAGAAGGACGACTTGCTGTTTCCCGTCGAAGGTCATGACGACGGGGGAGGAGTGGGTGTTGCCAATGTCTCCGCTTTTCCAAATTTCTTTCCCGGTTTTTTTATCCCACCCGGCGATGCCAGTGTCTTTGCCGAAGGGCATGACGATGATGATGTCACCGACCACGAGGGTGCATTGAGCATATCCCCAGTTAGGGGCTTTGGCGTCTGGGTAGCGGTCGGAGAGCTTGATCTTCCAGTCTGCTTTTTGGGTTTTACGATTGATGCGGAAGACCTCGCCAAAGGTGCCTAGAAAGTAGGCGGCGTCATCTTCCACGGTGGGAACGCTGCGGGAACCGGGGTATGAGGGCTCGCCTTCCGAGGGGCTTTCGTAGCGCCACTTTTCTTTTCCGGTTTTGAAGTCGAGGCAGACGAGCATGTCTTTTTCCTGCTCGACTCGGTCCCCAAGGAAGACCTCGCCATTGGAGACAGCGGCTCCGCCGAAGCCGCCTTCCAGCTCTACTTTCCAGAGGATTTCCGGGCCGCCATCGGGGAAGGACTGGAGGAGTCCGGTCTCGGTTGAGGTGGCGTTGGCCTCTGGTCCCAAGAATTTTGGCCAGTCTTTTGCGGAGAGGGTGGTGGCTGTGAGGGCTGTGAGGGCTGTGATGAGAAAGGGGAGTTTCATAAGTGATGGCAAGTTCGGGCGTGAGACTTTCGTGAGGAAACAGGTGATTGTTCTTCGATCTCTCATTCTTTTTAGTATTTTAATGCCATTTGTGTCCACGGCAAAGCCGCTGGAATACGTGCCCGCACCGGTCGATAATCCGTTGAAGGGATTGGTTCCCTCATTCGATGGAGTTTTGTTACTTTGAAATGGTGTAGAAGGCTTCGCTGAATTCCTTCTTCTTTGGGTCGAAGAAGCGGTAGACGCGGGATCCTCTTTCACGGGCAGGGTTTGGTGCGAGCGTGAGGGTGG